>JBKJSR010000298.1:0-3078 GCA_046594355.1 Bryobacter sp. | reverse complement strand
AGAAGCCGCGCGCGCCATCGCACAACGCGCCATCGAACTGCACAGGAACAACTTCGATAGCCAGCTCGACTACCTCACCGATCGCCTGATCACCCGCAGATTCGAAGCCAATGAACGCAACATCGCGACAGCTTCTTACAAAGACTTCCTGCGTCATTACGACACCCGTTCCGATGACGCCCGCAAGCTGATCGCCGTCGGCGAGAGCAAAGCGAATCTCAAATTGCCCATCCCCGAATTCGCCGCCCTCACCATGCTGGCCAACGAGCTGATGAATCTCGACGAGGTACTCAACAAATGAAAATCCAGAATGCCGAACGCGATGCCGTACTCCTCGAAACCCGCCGTCAGTTGATCTCCCGTGGTGCAGGCGGCTTCGGTGCTTTAGCCCTCGGCACTCTGCTTGCCGAAGGCAAAGAACAGGGCAACACGCTTCCCCACTTCGCCCCCAAAGCCAAGCGCGCCATCTACCTCCACATGGTCGGCGCACCACCGCAAATGGACTTGCTCGATTACAAACCGGGCATGAAAGACTGGTTCGACAAAGACCTCCCGGCCAGCATCCGCCAGGGCCAGCGCCTCACCACCATGACCAGTGGACAAACCCGCTTCCCCATCGCTCCCAGCGTCTTCAAGTTCCAGCAGTACGGCCAGAGCGGAGCCTGGATCAGCGAGCTGCTTCCCAACGTCGCGAAGATGGCGGACCAGCTCACCATCATCCGTTCGATGAATACCGATGCGATCAATCACGAGCCCGCCATCACCTTCATCCAGACCGGAAATCAGATTGCGGGCAAACCCTGCATCGGCTCCTGGATCGCCTACGGTCTTGGCAGTATGAATCAGGACCTCCCCACCTTCGTTGTGCTCAATGCTTCTCACACCCATCCCAAAGCAAACGTGCAGGCCATCTCCGCCCGGCTCTGGAGTGCCGGCTATCTGAGCGCTCAATACTCCGGCGTCTCGCTGCGCAGTGCCGGGGATCCCGTCCTCTACGTCAAAAATCCCGACGGTGTTTCGATCGAAGTGCGCCGCCGCATGCTCGATTCCCTGGGCCAACTGAATCAAATCACTTACGACAAATTCGCAGACGCTGAAACGAAAAGCCGCATCGCGCAATACGAGATGGCCTTCCGCATGCAATCGAGCGTTCCCGATCTCACCGATCTCTCCAAAGAACCCGCTAGCACTTACCAGCTTTACGGTGAAGAAGCCCGCAAACCCGGCACCTTCGCCAACCAGGCGCTCATGGCCCGCCGCCTTGTCGAGCGTGGCGTACGTTTTGTGCAACTCTATATGCGCGGTTGGGATGTCCACGGCCTGCTGCCCGAAGTCCTGCCCTCGCAATGCAAAGACGTCGATCAGGCCCTATACGGGCTGGTCCAGGACCTTAAACAGCGCGGCATGCTCGATGACACGCTCGTAGTGTGGGGCGGGGAATTCGGCCGCACCATTTATTCGCAAGGCAAGCTGACTCCCACCGATTACGGCCGGGATCATCACCCCCGCTGTTTCTCCCTCTGGATGACTGGGGGCGGCGCCAAGCCCGGCATCGTCTATGGGGAGACCGACGAATTCAGTTACAATATTACTCGCGACCCTGTACACGTCCGGGATTTCCAGGCCACCATGTTACATTTATTCGGTATCGATCACGAACGCTTTACTTACAAATATCAGGGCCTTGACCAAAAGCTCACCGGCGTCGAGAAAGCCCGCGTCGTCAAGGGGATCGTCTCCTGAGCACCGCTAAGTTGAATCCAGCCGACGAATGGCTCGCCGCAGTCAACGCGATCACTCCTGAGGTCCACCCCATCGACCGTGATGCAATTCGCATCTGGTTCGCCCTTTGGCCGCTGCTTGCAATCGATGTGCTCGCTTCACGCCCGGACCGTGGCAAGATGGTCGCCTTCTTCCAGATGAACGGTCAATTCGATCTGGCACCGCTCGCCGACACTTCGCACATATTCCTTTACGCCCATCGCTACTGGGTGCCTGTAAAAGCTGCGCTCGACCCCCAACTTGAGGGAGATCTGCTCACCCGCATCCGGACCACTGCGGAGCGATCGGGAGCGCCACTCGAATTTGCCCTCGCCATGTCGGCCATTGCGTGGATGACTCTCGAACAGTGCGGGCCAGCCTTCCTGCCGCAAGTCTACGAACCAAAGGTTCCGATGGAAGAGCCGGAAACCTTCTTGCGCCGCCGCGCAACGAGCTTCCGGCCCTCGCTCGTTGAGCGCTTCAAAGGCCGCGCCGCCACCGAGCGCATCATCTTCCACGAGAACGATGAAGAGACGTGGTTCCCGATTATTCCGACTCAGGAAATCACTACTGCCGCCGAACTTGACAAGCGCCCTTTTCATACTAAGGACAAGCGCTGTTACGAAGGTATGGGCCCCATCCCCGTCGATTGCCGCGCCGGTTCCTGCGGAACCTGCTGGATCGGCATTCTGGGCGGAAACGAGAACCTCGATCCGGTAGAAGCATTTGAGCGCACCCGCATGGAATACTTCGGTTACTGGGACAGCGGCTTTGTAGATACAAGCTGCGAACGCCCACTAATCCGCCTAGCCTGCCAAACCCGGGCGAATTCAAGCGTAAGTATTGTGATCCCCGCCTGGAACGGCGTGTTCGGCAAAACCCGCCGCGAAAAAGAACTGGTCGACTAACTCACTCGACGCCCAGTTAACTTAGCCGACAATCCACGTTTAGGGCGAAGATCAGAACCGCACAGGCGCTCGGTCAGAGCGTCCGGCTAGCGGGGATCAAAACGATTTTCGGCCAATAAGATGATACGACGCTCCGTGAGCCGGTAGAACTGGTCATAAACTTATTCGGCTTCGCGGGCAAAGTTGATCTAAAAATTCACAGGCCGCATCGCGCTCATATCCAGCCAACGGCTACACTCTTCTTGTGGCAACATACCCAAGCCCACGCTATAGCGAGGCGATCACTTCGGCATTGGGCGGCGGCCCATCCACGTCCGCTGCATGGCAGAACTCATTTGGGCGCCTTGCACTGGAAGAGTTCCGCCATGCAGCGGACGTGGATGGGCCGCCGCCCAATGCCGAAGTGATC
>JBKJSR010000713.1:0-3792 GCA_046594355.1 Bryobacter sp. | reverse complement strand
TTCCGGTCAACATCGTTTACACAATCCTTTTTACACCCTCATGTTTGAACTGCCGGTGACTTGTTTTTGCCGCCTGAAACTCCATTAACAGCGCTCCAACACCCTGATTAGCTCAAGAACTTTTAGGAATGCCTGCAACTGTCCCGCCTGGCCGATGTGAACTTTATCATTCACAAGTATTTTCAATGAATTTTAGCCCATCCCTTCAAGCACATCGCCTAAAACCACCCCAAACTGCCAACTCTTCTGGATCTATCCTAAGCGGCGGGAAGCGCTCCTGCGTCCCTCCCGAAATCTAGTTCAAAGGACACAATTCAAAATGGCTTCTGCCTCACAAACTCTCGCCAACCAGGCAAACGCACAGCAATCCACCGGGCCCCGCACCTCCGAAGGCCGGGCAGCCTCCTCAACCAACAGTCTCCGTCACGGCCTCACCGCCACCAGCGAATCCCTCTTCGCCGCCAAACCCGAAGAGCGCGAGCAATATTCCCAGCTCCAATCCACCCTCCGCGCAGAATGCATTCCCACCGGCACCACCGAAAATCTGATCTTTGAACAATACACTTACGCGAGTTTCCAGTGTCTCCGTGCCCAATCCTACGAGTGCGTTGCCCAGGACCGCTGGCTCGACAACCGAGACTCCCAACAAGCCTTCCTCCAAATGGAACGCGCCATCAAACTCGGTGCTCTCTTCGAACGCAGCGCCGCCAAAGCCTTCAAACAACTCCAACAGCTCCAGCTCCACAGATTAGCCAGCGTCGAAGTTCGGGCCGAACTCGCAGGTGCCAACGTATTTCCCCCATTTCGAGCGCCATCCCCTTCGCCGACATCCGAAAAGAGCAACTCAGTAGAGAAGAGCCCTTCATGATCGGTCTCGCCATCGCCACCGGCCACAATCCGGAATTTATCCAAGCGAACCCAATCCGCCCCGCAGGCATCCAACCAATTGACGATAATAGAGAGAGAGAATCCGATAACAAATGAACTGGAAGTTTTTTTGGCGCTTAAACGCTCACATCCAACTTGCTCCCCTGCTCGAGTCTGGCGAAGAAACCCTTATCGGCGGTCAAGCCGTAATGGAGGGAGTCATGATGCGCGCCCCCCACTCCTACTGCGTCTCCGTGCGTAAAGCCAACGGCGAAATCGTCTCCGAAACCGCCCCCCTCGCGAAAATCAGCGACGTCTACCCGATCTTCAAGTACCCCGTCCTCCGCGGTCTCGGCACCTTGGGCCAGGCCATGAAGCTTGGCATGAAAGCTCTCAAGTTTTCCGCCGATGTCCAACTCAGCGAAGAATCCGACAAGAAACAAAACGAAGCCAATCCGGTCCTCGAAACAAAGAAAAAGGGTCCCACTGAGATCCCCGCCTGGGCTATGGCCGCCCAGCTCGGTTTTAGCCTCCTCTTCTTCATCGTGCTCTACAAATTCGTCCCGCTCTGGCTCACCGAACAACTCAAAGCGCAGTACCCCATCCTCGAAGGCCGCATCCTGTTTAACCTTGTCGATGGCATCATCCGCATCGCGATCTTTCTCCTCTTCCTCTATGGCATCTCGCGTTCCAAAGACATCCGCCGCGTCTTCCAGTACCACGGTGCCGAACACAAAGTTGTCTTCAACTACGAATCCGGCCAGCCCGTCAACGTCGCCAATGCCCAAAGTTTCGTCACCTTCCATCCCCGCTGCGGCACCAGCTTCCTCATCGTCGTGATGCTGCTATCGATGGTCCTCTACATGTTTCTGCCCTTCGATACCATGCTCGGCAAATTCCTCGCCCGCATCGCTCTGCTGCCCGTCGTCGCCGGTCTCTCCTATGAGCTCATCCGCTTCGCCGCTAAAAACAAAGGCAGCCTCCTCACCATCCTCGCGATGCCTGGCCTCTGGCTCCAGCGCATCACCACCCAGCCTCCAGACGACCAGCAAGCTGAGATCGCGATTCACGCCCTCCAGGGTGCCATGGAACTCGAAAAGTCCCAGGGCGGCCCGCTCGTGATCGCATAAACGAACCCAATGTCCCGCATACCTACAGACAAGCTCAATGAAATCGAGAAACGCTTTGAACAACTAAGCGCCGACATGGCGGTCCCCGAGATCATTGCCGACGCCGATCGTTATCGCAAAACCACCAAGACCGTCTTCGATCTCGAAGACGTCGTGCAGACTTTTCGTCGCTGGAAAGAGCTGACCTCCCGCTACGACCAGGCCAGAGGCATGCTCATCGATCCCGATTCCGACATGGTCGACATGGCCCGTATGGAAATCGCCGAAGTCGAGCCTCAGCTCAAGGCAACCGAGGACGAACTTCAGATCCTCCTGATCCCTAAAGATCCCAACGATCTGAAGGACGTCGTGCTCGAAATCCGCGCCGGCGCAGGTGGCGACGAAGCCAGCCTCTTCGCCGCCGAGGTCTTCCGCATGTACACCCGTTACGCCGAACTCGTCGGTTGGAAGGTCGAAGTACTCGATATTTCTGAATCCGGTGCCGGCGGCATGAAGGACGTCTCCGCCATCATTTCCGGCAAAAAAGTCTACTCGATCATGAAGTACGAAGGTGGCGTCCACCGCGTCCAGCGCGTTCCCGCTACAGAAGCGCAAGGCCGCATCCACACCTCCACCATCACCGTCGCTATCCTGCCGGAAGCCGACGAAGTCGAAGTACATATCGAAGCCAAAGACCTCCGTATCGATACCTTTTGCTCCTCCGGTCCCGGTGGTCAGTCGGTCAACACCACTTACTCCGCCGTCCGTCTCACCCACATTCCTTCCGGACTCGTGGTCTCCATGCAGGACGAAAAGTCGCAGATCAAAAATCGCGAAAAAGGCATGCGCGTCCTCCGCTCGCGTCTCTACGAACTCGAGATGGATAAGCAGGCCGCCGCTCTCAGTACCGAACGCAAGTCCATGGTCGGCTCCGGCGATCGATCCGAAAAAGTCCGCACCTATAACTTCAAGGAAAACCGAGTCACCGACCACCGCATCGGTCTCACCGTTCATCAGCTCGATCAGGTTATGGAAGGAAAGCTCGACCCCTTCATCAACGCTCTCACCGCCTACTACAACGCTGAGAAATTGAACAGTGTCGCCTGATCTCACCATCGGCCAGGCCTTGATGCAGGGCATCAAGTTACTAACGGACGAAAAGGTGGATCCCCCCCGACTTACAGCGGAGCTTCTGCTCATGCACGCGCTCCGCAAGGAGCGCGTTTTCCTTTTTAGCCACTCCGGTGACCCCCTCCCCGAACTCGCCTGGATCCACTACGGTCGCTATCTTCACGAACGCATCAGCGGCAAGCCCGTCCAGTACATCATCGGCAAACAGGAGTTCTTCACCCGCGATTTCAAGGTCCATCCCGGCGTCCTGATCCCCCGGCCGGAAACCGAACACTTGATCGAACTGATCCTCAATCTGCCCAAGCCCATCGGCATCATCGCCGACGCGGGCGTAGGCTCTGGAGCCATCTGCGTTACTCTTGCCGCCGAACTCCGCCAACCCATCATCGGCCTCGACAAGAGTCCCATCGCCCTGGCAACAACGAGCGAAAATGCCGCCCGCCACCAAGCAAACGTCCAGCTCATCCAGTCCGATTGGCTCAACGCCCTTCGTCCAATGTCGCTGGATCTATTAGTCTCAAACCCACCCTACATAGCGGAAACCGACAAGCCAACTCTCCAGCGCGAAGTCCGCGACCACGAACCCACCCTCGCCCTCTTCGCCGGAGCCGACGGACTCGACGCCTACCGCATTCTCGCGCAACAGGCGAAGGAAGTCCTTCGTCCCGGCGGCCGAATTGTGCTC
>JBKJSR010000053.1:0-5159 GCA_046594355.1 Bryobacter sp. | reverse complement strand
CCAAACCAACTACCTCGGCTCCCTCCCCACCGGCTTTAATAACGTCAACAACACCAACAAAGTCGACTACAACATTAACGACAAAAACTCAGTCTTCCTCCTCTTCAGCCGCGGCCATCGCACCCAGTCCAACTCCTACCGGGGTGCAGGCAACAGCCTCCCCCTTCCCTACGCCGATACCCGCATTGTCGAGGAAGTCCCAACCACAGCGCAAATCCGCCACACCTACGTCGTCAGCCCCACCCTCATCAACCAGATCAGCTATGGCTTCAGCCGCCTCTGGGTGCCCATCACCAATGCCACCATCGACGGCGACTGGATGAACAAAGCCGGCGTCAAAGGTCTGCCGGCCGGTGAAGCCGCCAGTTCATTCCCGGAGGTCGCCTTCGCCGGTCCCAACTCTGTCACCGGCTGGCGCGGTCTCGGCTCCCGAGCCTTCACCGAAGCACTCAACAATTTCACTTTCCAGGACAACGTCCAATGGACCCGAGGTAAACACGCCGTCACTGTTGGCTTGCAAATCCAGTGGCTCCAGGCCAATGTAAGCACCAACGCCTACGGCAGTATCGCTACCTGGAACTTCAGCAACACCCAGACCGCCGGCTTCAACCCCCAAGGCACACTGCTCACCGCCACAGGCAATTCCTACGCCAGCTATCTCCTCGGTGCCGTCAACAACGCCGGCGTCACCGAAGATTCCGTCGTCGGCACCGGTGCCCGCTACGCTACCTACGCCTGGTGGGTCCAGGATAACTTCAAAGTGAACAGCCGCCTCACCCTCAATCTCGGCCTCCGCCACGACATCCTGCTGCCCCACAGAGAAGTGCTCGACCGCGTGTCTTTCTTCAATCCCGACGCGCCCAACTCCGCCGCCGGCGGTATCCCCGGGATTCTCCAATTCATGGGCAGCGGCACCAACAGTTGCAACTGCCGCACGACCATCAAGACCCACTACAGGAACTTCGGCCCGCGCATCGGTATCAATTACATGATTGATTCCAAGACGGTGCTCCGCAGCGCCTACAGCATCATGTACACTCGCCGCGGTGCCGTCGGCGGCCGCGGCGGCGGGCGCACTGGCACCGGCACCCTCGGCTTCTCCGCCAGCCCCAGCTTCATCAGTCTCGATCAGGGAATCAGTCCCGCCTTCTACTGGGACAACGGCGTCCCCGGCTATGAAAAGCCGCCCTTCACCGATCCCACTTTCGGCACCTCCTTCAACGGTTCCGGTCGCGCCGGCTCCACGATGCAATATGGCGATCCCGACATCGGCGGTCATCCGCCCCGCTATCAAAACTGGAACTTCGGCTTCGAGCGCGCCATCACCGGGACAGTAACACTTGGCGTAAACTACGTCGGCAGCAACGGCCACTATCTCAGCGGCGGCGGCCGCAGCGAGTGGTCCGCTCAAATTCACCCGCGCTATCTCGTCCTCGGCAATCTGCTGCAAGCCCAAGCCACTCCCGCCAACATCGCCTCCGCCAACAACATCATCCCGGGCATCAAGCTGCCCTTCTCCACTTTCGTCGGAACCATCTCCCAAATGCTGCGCCCCTTCCCGCAGTATCCGAACGTCAACGATCTCTGGGGCGAAGTAGCAAATTCGAATTACAATTCCCTCCAGGTAACATTGAACAAACGCCTTTCCAAAGGTCTGGTCTTCAACACCAACTACACCTTCGCTAAAGCGTTCGGTGACGACGCCGGCGCCCGCAGCGCCTACAACTGGCGCACCGAAAAGGCCCAGCAAGTCGACCCCAGCCACGTCATCAACGCCCTCTTCGTCTACAGCCTGCCGTTCAAGTCGAAGCTCCTTGCCCACTGGCAGCTTTCCGGCATCACGACCTTCCGTTCCGGCCAACTCTTCGGAACCATCGCCGCCGCTTGCAATCTACCCAACGCCGGCAGCTGTTATGCCGACTACAATGCCGGCTTCAACAGCCCAGTCCGCATCAACGGCGACTACGGCAGCGGCGACGTGCGTGGCACGTCCTATGTGGACCGGGCCGCCTTCGCCATCCCCGCCGCCTTCAATTACGGCAACACGCCCCGCACCGGTGCCTTCGGCCTTCGCGGCCCGAGCAACTCGAACCAAAGCCTCAGCCTGAAGCGCGAATTCGTGCTTCACGAAGGCATCAAATTCAGCCTGCAAGCCGACGCCTTCAACGTCTTCAACTGGGTCCGCTTCGCCGCCCCGAACCTGAACATCACCAACGCCAACTTCGGCCGCATCACCGGAGTGGCCAACTCCCCCAGGGCCGTCCAGTTCAACGCGCGGATTAGTTTCTAGCAGGGTGAATTTGCTCTTCTACAAACTACCTGTAAGTTGAATGATTTAGTCTAACAAGCTGAACAACGCCAAGGATTCCTGGTGTGAATCTTTGGATGGAATTGACGGAATTCACAAACTCCGGCGTGGTCCTTTCATAGAAGCTCGCCCAGGGCTGCGGCGGCCCCCTATTCCGGCGGAAACTCGCGCTTCGTCTGCCGCCCCGGGCTCCGTTGTGCAAGAGAGTTTCTCAGAGGGCAAGCTCATGCAGGTCCCGGAAGGCGATCCCGGCGTCGTGGACAAGCAGTACCGATCCATCCGCGCCGGACCGCCTCACCACGGCCGCGGCAAACTCCCGGAGCAACCCATCGAATCCGCAGCCAGTTCTCCGAAGAGTCGATGGCGTGCTGCGACCTCGCCGCCATCGATCCCAACGGCATACCCGGCTATTCCGGCTTCCAGCGCGCGCCCCTCCGGCGGCCCGTCACCCCTTCCGCATCCGCCCGCGCCACGCGATCGCCGTCAATCCCATCCCCAACAGCGCCCAAGTGGCAGGCTCCGGCACTCCCGCATCCGGCGTAAAGGTGGCGCTAAACAGATTCGAAAAGCTGCCAATCGACACATTGCTCGAAGGATTTCCTGAAGGAGCTGTGAGGGAAATGATATCTCCCAGACTCATGCTGTTCGTTGTCCCCGGCGGCAAGGAATTGCAGTTCCCCTGCGTGTTGCCGTTCTGGTTGAGAATCGCCTGGCAACTCACGCCCGCCCCTGTACCAATCTACTGGGTGGGATCAGTAGGTCTGATGGTCTTCGTCGCGGACGAGTTATGGTCGGCTGCAACTGGCAGCGGGGATGACGCCAAATTTCCTCATCGGGATTCAGGTCGAGGGGCCCGCTACGGAGAGGGTGTTTGGCAATGTGTATCGTGTTTGCAAACAGCGGATGCCAATACTGCTTCCTCAGGGGCGATGGTCGCGCCCGGGGTCACTCGATGACGATGACTTCGTGATCCAGAATCGACGTCACCTCGAACGCCGCCATGCCCTGAGCGACAACGACCGGGCGCGAGGAGTTGGCGACCAGGAGCAGTGCGGTAGCGGCGGTGGCCGGGCCTGGCAGCCGTACTTTCACACGGATGGGTCCGACGGGGATAAATTCTTCCACCGGCGCCCGCCATGTGGCCGCGCTGGTGAGGTTCACCAAATGCAGAATCAGGCGGCCGGACTGGCGGTACAGATGGCAATCGATGAGTCCGGGACCCTCGACCGACAGCGGGATACTATCCGCGGCGGCCCAACGAATTGTATTGGCGAGCAGGTTGCCGTGGTCGGGCAGATGCTCCCGGGCGTAGCGCCGGTCAACATCGGCCTGCATGTAGGCGATGCGGGAGTTGCCGCGCTGGGAGAGCACCAGGCCGGGGATATTCGTTGACGGTTCCCGCATCCACGAGGTCTCCGGCGGGTAAGTAGGGAAGGGCGGCACGAACGTCAACGGCACGACGGCACCGGCATCGACGCGAAGCGGGGCGAGCTTTCCGCCATAGGGAAGAATGTCGGTTTCGTCGAAGCCTTGCAGGACGGGATGGCGCTCGCCGGAAGCGACTGGTTCGCCGGCGGTTTTGGGCCCGTTGACACGGGCGCGCCACTCGGGGAAGAGCCGCAGGTACGTGTGGCTTTCAGGTGAGAAGCGGTCTCCATCGCCGCGGCTGGCGCCGCGTTCGCTGATCGCCGGCAGGCGGGGCGTTTCGCCGATGCGGTGGGCGGCGAAGAGATCCGCCAGCGCATAGTCGGGCCGCGGGTCGCCCCATTCGTTGTAAAGGCTGGTGTCGCCGGTGGCGAAGAGCGAGCCGCCGCGTTCGACGAAGCGCCGGATGGCGGCGCACTGCCCGTCGGAGAGGCCGCCGACGTTGGGCAGGATGAGCAGGCGCAGTTCGGGCGGGGCGGCACCGATGTCATCGACGTGGATGGGCAGATAGGGCACGCGGGCGCGCACCAAGGCGTGCATGAAGCCGGTGTAGGGCGCGTCGACGAGGTCGGCGGCGTTATCACGGCCATAGAAATCCGTGTTGCGCTGCGTCCAGACGACGCCCACGCTGGCGACGGGCTGGCGGTTGACCAGGTAACTCTCATTCTGCCGGCACCACTGCATGACCGGCTCGGCGGAACGGTACATGCGTCGGTCCTCGTGATAAGCGGCGATGTAGTGCCACCAAGGTTGAATGCCGCCGGCGATGCCGGCGATCATCCACATACGCGCTTCGGGCGCGGGCTTGCTGGCGAGGCGGTAGTAGCCGGGGCCGGATTGGTACATGGCCATGCTCTCCGGGGCCAGTTTGTCCCAGCCGAGCAGCGCGTGGACCCGTTTGCCCGTATCGCCGTTCTGCTGGAATCCGGAGTCGTCGTCGCGGCGCTGATGGTCGAGCATCACAATGTCGGCGCGTTTGCAGATCTCACGCAAGTCGCGGAAAGAACGGGCCTGCGCGGTGACCGAGCCGCTGTTCATGCCGGACCAGACACAGTCCGGCCCGCCGGCGGCGCGGGTGATGCGATTGTTCAACTCCCAGACTTCAATGCGCCGTTTGTAGCTCCAGAGGATCCACTGGCGGTAGGCGGGATCGTCCCAATTGGCCTGGCGCGGCAGGGCGAGGCCGGCGGCGGCGCGGAACTTGCGGACGCAGTTGTCGCAGTAGCAGATGCTCTCGCGGCCCAGGCCGGCCCAACTGTTATCGGTGAGGCCTTCGGGATGGGAGCGCTCGATGATTTCGGTCAGCACCTGGGGCAGATAGTCGTCGTAGTAGGGACTGTTGATGCAGGTGATGTACTTGTCGGCGGCGCGGTAGGGTTTGCCGTCCTTGTCGCGCGAAAACCAGTCCGGGTGGGCCTGGTAGAAA
>JBKJSR010000511.1:0-9706 GCA_046594355.1 Bryobacter sp. | reverse complement strand
CGCGCGGAATCAGATTGACCGCAAGTAAAAGGATGTTGAGCCCGGCCGCGATCGCCCCGCCTATCCACGCCACCTTCGGAATCTCAGGCCTCGGCTTGGTCAGTTGCGTGATCGTCGCGACATCCCCCGTCTCCATGGTCTTGAGTACCGTCTCAAGTTCCCTGATGATGACGTCGAAATTCTCCGGGCGCTTGGTCTGATCTTTCTCCGTACAACGCTTGACCAGTTCAACGATCGACGTTGGCACCCGGGCCTCGATCAGCGGAGCCGGGTCGAGCGGCTCATTCAGGATCTTGAAGAAGACCTCGTGAACATTTTCAGCCTTGAATGGTTTGGTCCCGGTGAAGAGCTCAAACATCACGATGCCATAGGCGTAGACATCGGCCTTGTCGCTCACATCCTTAGAAGTGACCTGCTCGGGAGCCATGTAATACGGCGTGCCGAGTGTGTAGCCCGTCCTCGTAATCGAGAGGTCTTTGGTTTTCGCAATGCCGAAATCCATCAGCTTTACGTTGCCAGCCTCGCTTAGAAAAACGTTATCCGGCTTGAGGTCGCGGTGGATAATACCCAGTCCATGGATGTGTTTCATCGCTCGCGCCAGTTGCACCAGCACATGCAATTTCTCAAGTATTCCCGGGAGTTGCGATTGCAGGATTGCCGCCCGCAAGTCGTTGCCCTGCAGATATTCCATCACCAGATAGGGGCGGCCTTCGTGCTCTCCAAAATCATAAACACGAATAATGTTTTCGTGTGAAATGGCACCGGCGGTCTGGGCTTCACGCAGGAATCGTTTCTTGGTGTCCTCGTCGTGCATGCCGCTGTCGGTGAGAATTTTTACGACAACGATGCGGTTGATCAGCGTGTCGCGCGCCTTGTAAACGTGAGACATTCCGCCACCAAGAAATTGCTCGAATTTGTACTTGCCAAGCTGCTGCTGTTGCATCAGTTGCCGGAGCGGGCCACGTTGCTGGTACACTGCAACCCGCCCAAGTATCCTTTCCGGAATAGCGGTATGGGCATTTCGAGATCAAGCGTCATCGACAGCGGCTTGCCCTGATCGTCCGTCATGATCTTGGTTCCAGAGCGCTGATACCAAAGCACGGTGTGTGAACTTGCCGAGTTTTGATTCCAGCTTTCCGCATCGTTAAACCACTGGAACACGCCCAGCGGACCGTCAAAGCTGACCGTGCCACCGCCAACAATCGTCGTGCGCACACCAACGCCCTGACCATTCCAGACAAAGGCTTTCGCAGGCGTGGAAGCGGTCTTGAATTCGCCGTTTTGCCCATCAATGCTCAGTTTCACTTCTCGCTTCATCTCGGCGTTCAGCTTGACGGAGTAGCGGAAGTTCGGGCTCGGATTCATGCCGTATGCGGTTGTGGTCACGGAGGCAAAGCGGTTGAAGGCTGCCACAAAAGTCGGCGTCAGCGCCATCGCGGGTGTAGGAACGGCGCGGTAATCGCCGCCCTGATTCACCAGCATGCTCTTCAGCTTCGATTCATAGAAGGTCCAGAGTGCGCCTGTCTGCGGTGCAAAGATCGAGTTGAATTCCGCGATGGTCGCCGGACTCTTGGATGCCGGATTGAAGGGATACTTCGAGATCAATTCGCTGAACTGCTTGCAGAATCCCGCACCCGCGCCGTTCAACTCAGCCGGACCGAGGCCGCGCAGAAATGCTTCGACATAGGTGATTGGAGCTTCCATGAGGGCCAGCACCTGCCCATCAACCCGATCCATTGGATCGGGGCGGAATTTCTGCGCCACATTGCGCGCCGTCAGCTTGGCTGTGGTTGCCAGGTTAAGACTTTGCATCGCCGCAGGGTCCTGCGCAGCCTGACTGGCCGGCATGTTTGCGATCATCTCGATTGAACCTTGCAATTGCAGCAACCCACCCATATAAGGTTGATTTTCACCACCAATCAACTGCCCGGCACTTGCGGGAGCCACCAGCAATTGCGTCGGCTGAAACTGCTCGGAGATACTCTTCTCTGCGACCTCTGTATGCGTTGAAGCAAGATAGACCGCCGCCAGCAGCGGGCTCTGATTGCCCGCATGCATCTTCAATTTTTCCGACGCATCCCTGAGGCTTGCATAACGCAAAACCGTTACGCTCTTCAGATAAGCTTTCCACTGATCGGAATAATCTTTGTAGTAGCGTACACGCAGCCTTTGCTCGAGCTCGGTCAGATTGCCCGCCTTCACTTCTTCGCCCAGCACCCAAAGCTCGCCGCCAAAGTACTTCGGCAAGTTCTTGAGCGCGTCCTGCATGAAGGCAAAGCCCTGCTTCGAGAAGGCGCCTTGCACTTCCTTATCCACGCGCACCGCCTTGAAGCCATCGGGATAAAGTTTGTTGTAGCTGATCGTGGGGTTGGAGCGATTCGCCTCGGCGAGGATCGCGTTGTATAGCCGCTCATCACCGGAAAACTGCTTGAGAAATTGCCGTGTACGATCCACCGTGACGGAGTCGTTCTCGCGCGAGAAGGGATTCGATTCTTTCAATTCTTCCGCGTAGAAATCGAACTGTTTACCAACTAGAGCGTGTCGCTGCGGCTCCACCTGCTTGACGCCCTGCCAGTATTTCATCAGCACCGGAGTAAGAAACATCTTCGTACTCTTATCGGGATTCGAGGTCGTGATCAAATATGCCTTGAGGGAATTGTAAGTCGTCGAGTAATCATCCTGCGGGCCAGGCGCGGGAGGCAGGCGCTTCATGAAATCAAGAACCGCCGTCTGCGTCTCACCGAACATGACATTTCTGAAGCTCTCAAAGTAGAGCTTGCGGGAAGTGGGCAGCAGCGTGTCGCCCGCGTACAGGCCCCAGCGCATCATCAGCGGCGCGCCATCCTTCTGGTAACCGCGCAGGCGCTCAAGCACTCCCCGCAGCCGGTCCAGTTTATTCAGACTATCGAGACTGGGTACTTCGCCCGGTGCCACCTGCACGCCCCGCAACGCCCTCGACGCAGTGGCGAGTTCGGTTTCGAGGGCGCGATTGTTAAAGTAACTCCAGGTAAATAGAGTCGTCGCGATCAGGCCAAGCGCAGCCGCCGCGCCGAGCAGCAGGCGGCGCGTTGTATTGGTTTTTGTACTGGCACTCGCAGCTCCAATGGCCGCCTTATCCTTTAACAACACTTCACTGAAAAAACGAGTGATGAACAACCACTGCGGCATGCGGCGCTGCGTACCGGCCGCGTCGGAAACCAGCACCGGACGGACGCCGGAGAAGTAGAAGCCGCGAATAAAGGGAGATATGGCTAACTGGCTGGGACGGCAGAGGTCGACAAGAAATGTCGTTGCCGCCTGCTTTAACTTACGAAACTCGCGTGGAAATTCGTAGATCGGCGGACGTCCCTGCTGGTTCGCATCCCGTTCCTGCAAACTCACCCGCCGCTCGGCCAGACTGCGGAATAACTCTTCGAGCAGATCGGAAAATCGTTTGCCAGCCTGCTCGGCGTAGACTCCGGTGGAAGCCATATCGACGATGGGTACGGTTGCGCCAAATACCTGCGCCACTTCGTCGTTACTCAAGTAGCCGACGTAATTTGCAAAGTGCGGCATCTGATCCGCCTTAGTGAAAATCACATAAACGGGAATGCGCGCACCAAGCGTCTTTGACATCTCGATGAGCCGCTGATTCAGGATCCGCGCCTTGGCCGACATCATCTCTCCGGCACCTTGCTGGAAAAACTCTTCCATGCCCACGAACATCAGAACGCTGCGCGGCGCGGGCGTCGACCCCGTGCGCAGAGCCGTCATGCCACCGGGCGCAAAGCGCTGCGAAAACGCTTTCCACAGCTTGTCGTTCTCAAGCAAAGTCGGAGCCGCTTCGACAAACACAGTCTTCTTCGCCATCCACACATTGGCGGTGCGGGTCTGCACCAGTTGGTTGCCTTCCTGATACACCAGGCCCGCAAGCAATTCCGGTTCGAGACCGCTGTTCGTGATGAGCGTCGTCTTGGCCGTACCCCTGGCCCCCATGACAAAAATAACCGGCATCGTAGCCAGACTTGCTCCGCTCGCCTGCAGCTTCCTGTCCGCTTCGGCAAGTACAAAGTCCAGTTCGGCGCCTTGCTCCCCGGCCAGCGCCAGGGCGTGTTTGCGGCGGTCCGCCGACATCTTGAAATAAATTGTAATCCCGGCAATCGCCGTTCCGATCAGCCAGAACAGGATGCGGACAAACCAGACGTCTTTGCCTTTCAGGCTGATCCATTCGGGCATGTACCAGCCCAGCACCATCCATCCGATCCAAAGCACCGCCGTGATTCCGTAGAAGAGCATTTCCGGGTTTCTCCGCTTTACCTTCGAGTCATTTCTTGAGCGATCGATCGCAATTCATCCGCGCCCGAGCCCAGCATCAGCTTGTAGGCGACAAATGCCACAACGGCCAACACACACATGCCGCCACCGATGTAGGCCATGCGCTCAAACCAGGGATCCCTCGTCGACAAGATCGTGTCGGTCTGTGGCAACTCTCCCGATGGCGAAAGCGGCGGCATCGCCCCGCGGATGCGGCGGCACTTGTCCATGCAGGAATCCACAATGCGCTTCAACTCCGCTCGCCCTCCGGCACTGTAGCGGCCCTGAAAACCCAGGCTGATGCAGAGTGCATAGAGCTCAAGCAGATCTGAATTGGGCAGACTGTCCGGCTGGCGCATGGTGTTCTCCAGATTCTGAAAGAAGATCTCTCCGGCGATGTGAACGCCAAACATTTCCTCCTGCAAAGGCTTCCTGCGCCAGTCGGCAAAAGCCGGCTGGCTCTGCGTCAGGATCGTCTCGTCGAGATAGGCGACAATGGCAAACATCGCCAGCTTCGTCTCTTCTTCCGAGAAGCTCTTTCGGCGCGCATCTTCAATCGATGCCTTGAGCGCTGTTTTGATGTGCTCGCGCAATCCATACGGATCTTGCGACATCTGCGGATTGGCCCACACCCGCACGACCGCCGTCAGCGGTTCTTGAAAGATCACCGCCAGCGTTTCGCGTTCCATCAGTGTCGAATTTTGCATGCAATCCTCTAAGCCTCCAGGATGACGATCAATTCTACTTCGGGTGCTGGAAATTCGCCCGGAACATAAACACCCACCTGCTTGATTCTGGCGATCTGCTGCCAGCACGGCCCCACGCGCGAGATGGTGAAGTACTGCATTTCCGTCTTGGTTTGAATTTCGCTGGGTGGAATGGGCATGTGGTGCAATTCGAGCCCAGGATGCGCTCCCTGCACTAGGCGCTCGATAAAGTCGCGCGAACAGACCTTGAGCAATTGTGGTGCCCGCAGGATGATCACGCTCTCAGCCGTTTGCGCTCGCAAGCCGAGTATCCACCGCGACTTGGCAAGGCACCGGTCGTCTGCCACCGACCCTTCGTAGAGATAAGGAGCATAGGGCGTGAGGGGAATCTGTTGCGAACTCGAAGGCAGTATCGTCTCCAGCGCCTCGCGGATGTGCGCGTCCAGTTGCGGAAAACAGCGCTCCGGCTGCAGGTGATCATAGAGCGGAAAATCCGCGGGATCCATTTTCAGATTGAAGGTGCAGAGCGCTCCGCCCAGCTTCAGCAACTGGCGGTACAGCTCTTCCGGGTGACCCTTCTTCACTGCTGCATTATGCTTCAGATCAGCGATAGCGGAGTTGATGCAATGCAGATACCAGAAGCTCGCCACATCACGCTGGCTCATGCCCCCAAGCTTGGCGCTGGCACGTTCCGGCCGCAGCGCTCCGCCTTTGGACATCAGAATCTCAACCAGCCGGTTGAGCGTCACCATCAGGCGGCGCGAGCCCTGTATGGTCACGAGTGGGGGAATAAAATCGGGATCGAAAATCAGGTTCCCCGCGCCATCGCGCATCACCCGCCCGATCGGCATCGTGGTGAGGTTGGGACTAAGCTCGTTGTCGAGCAGCAAACGAAAGTTCTTTCGCCCCATCGTCACCGGGCGCTCTTCGGTGCCCGCATTTTCATCGACGACTTTCCGCTCGTCGGGCGCAAACCGGGTGGACTCGTCGCTGCAGTTGGCCCCTCCAGGATTGTAAGGCGGCAAGGCCAGATGCACGGTCGCATAGCGGGCGACGGGGCTGATAAGTTCAGCCACCGGACGGCTCTCGGGCAGCGCATCCGATTCGGGCATTACAAATGCCAATCCATCCGGCATAAATCCGCGCGCATGCAAAAGTTCTATCCGGCCGTTTTTCAATGCCTCATCGCTCCACTCGATCCCGGCGAAGCCGTAGGCAGAGTAGTGCAATGATTGCGAAGTAAAGTCGATCAGATCTTCGAAGTAGCGCTTTTGGGCCTGAAAATGATGAGGCGCCAGATGCATTCCTTCAGACCAAACGACACGAGAGAGTTGCTTCATCGCAAGTGAGATCTCAGGCTATCATAAAGGCACGAATTTATAGGTAGCTACAAACATGTCCTTCGAGTCCACATACCAACTTGTCGCCCCCATCGCCGATTCGGCGGAAGCTCTTTCTTACAAAGCCCTGATCAAGATGACCGGAGAGGAGGTGTGGATTCACATAGTCCGCACCGAAGCTCACGACGTTCTGGCCTTGGCCAAGAAGCAGTACGCTACTGCTTCATTTGGTGAAAAATCAATCCTTGAGGTAGTTCAGGAAGGCGCTAAGTCGTACGTCGTCACCCGGCCTCTGCCCGCAGGTGCGAGCCTTCGCGACTGGCTCATGAGCCTCGGTCAGGCGAAGACGCCCGACCCGATGCAGACGGCAGGTGCCTTCAAATATGAGGGCTTCTCCAATCAGCCACCTCCGCCTGTAGCGTCAACCCAGCAGATGCCGGCTTACAAACCGCCTCCTCCTCCCGCTCCAGCGCCTCCGCCAATTCCCTCGCAACAACCTGGCGAGTTTACCCGCATGTTCAAAGCGCAACCCGCTTCGCCGCAACCAATGCCTCCCGCCGCCCAGCCGCCGGACGCATTCAGCAGCATGTTCCAGGCACCTAATTCCCTCGCTGCGCCCATGTCGGCTTCAACTCCATCCGCAGCCCAAATGCCAGTTTTTTCCGCCCCGCCACCGCCACAAGCCGCGCAGGATGCAGGTGAATTCACGCGCATGTTCCAGTCGCCGCTCATGCAACACACTCCGGCGCCCATCAACCCGATCACGAACCCGATCGCTCCACCGCCCTCGCAACAGGCAGGCGAGTTCACGCGCATGTTCAAGTCGGTTGTGCCCTCAAGCGTTCTTCCATCTTCTGCTCCACCTCCACCGCCGCCTGCGCCCGCCGGAGCACCGGGCGACTTCACACGATTGATCCCAATTCCTTCAATGGGTTCAGGCCCTGCAGCGCCGCCCGCGTCCCAGCCTCCGCCTTTTGGCTCACCTGTGGCATCGCCGTCATTCCAGCCACAGCAACCTCCTCCCTATGGCGCTCCCGCGCAGTCCACGCCGTTTCAGACTTCTCCGCAGCCTCCGCCTTACGGCGCAGCTCCTCAGTCTTCGCCTTTCCAGTCTTCTCCACAGCCTCCGCCTCCGGCTCAAGGCAGCTCGCCTTCAGGATCTCCGGGTTCCGGTGGCTCTGCGTCCAATTCTCCTTTCAGCCCCCCCCCAATCAGCGGCCCCACTTTTTCGGCCCCTTCGCTGGGTTTGGGTGGCATGAGCGGTCCATCCATTTCGAGTTCCGGTGAAATTTCCGGCCCCAGAATGCCCACGCCGTCCTTTCACCAGGGCAGTATGTCCGGACCTTCGATCGCTAGTTTGTCACCATCCATTGGCGGAGGCAATTTTTCTCTCAGCAATCTCCCCGGTTTTGGGGCTGGCAGCGCTCCCTCTGCGGATCCCGGCGTGGCACCTCCATCCGCAGGCCCACTCTCTTCCAACAGTGCGCCAATGAATCCCAATGCCCTCTCAAAGGGTGATGGGGCCACCGGATTTTTCCGCACTCCCGTACAGCCGGCTCAACCCATGGGTGCTCCGCCCCCTGTCCAAAGCGGACCCGGTGAATTCACACGCATGATGAAGGCTCCTCCCGTCGCTTCCGCTCCGGCGGTAGGGGTGCCGATTCCGCAATCGAATGCGCCTGCACCAAGCCACGCCCCTCTGTTTTCGAAAGCTACACCGCCGCAGGGCCAGTCTCCAGCTCCCCCTGCGGCGGCCGCAGCGGCTCCCGCACCCGCTCCTGCGCTTGGCTTCCTCAAAAACATTAGTATCTGGATGATCATCGGGAGTGTAATTATCGTCCTGATGGTGATTGTTTTGATTTATGTAATCGTAAAAACCAGCCGTTAAATGAGCAGGTTGATCAGTTAGTCTACATATAGAGCATGGAAAAAGTACTCGCCATCCTTCTGGCTGGAGGCGCTGGCGAACGTCTCTCTCCTCTGACACGCCACACCGCCAAGCCCGCCGTTCCCTTCGGCGGCATCTATCGCATCATTGACTTTACACTTTCCAACTGCCTGAATTCAGGCCTCCGGCGTGTCTTCGTCCTCACTCAATACAAAAGCCTCGAGCTCATCCGCCACATCCGCGACGGCTGGTCAATCTTTTCCGGAGAAATCGGCGAGTTTATCGAAACCATGCCTCCCATGAAGCGCATTCATGACGACTGGTACTTAGGCACGGCCGATGCGGTTTATCAGAATATCGAATCCATTGAAGCCGAAGCTCCCGATCATGTACTGATACTCTCCGCCGACCATATCTACAAAATGAATTACAGGGAGATGACTGGCTGGCATCGTCAACAGAAGGCCGACATCACCATTGCAACGATTCAGATTCCGCCCGAAGAGGCAGGACGCTTTGGCGTCGCAACAATCGATCCGGCTTACCGCATCATCGGTTTTGAAGAAAAACCTCAGCACGGCCACCCCTCGCACTCGCCCTTTGACCCCTCCATGGTTTCCGCCTCCATGGGCATCTACCTTTTCAACACAGGCATTCTGCTGGATGCTCTCCGCACCGACGCCGCCGACCCAACATCCTCCCACGACTTCGGCAAAGACATCCTTCCCCGGCTGATCCAGCGGCACAAAGTCAGCGCCTACGACTTCCACGACCTCAACGCGAAGAAAGTCCGCTACTGGCGCGACGTCGGCACCCTCGATGCTTACTACGAGGCTAACCTCGACCTCGTCTCCGTCATCCCTGAATTCAACCTCTACGACAAGTCGTGGCCGATCCGGACCAACCCTCCGATGCATCCGCCCGCAAAGTTCGTCTTTGCTCAGGAGGGCAACCGCATGGGTGTCGCGATGGATTCCGTTGTCTCGCCGGGAGTGATCGTCTCGGGAGGCCGCGTGCAGCGTTCGGTGCTCTCGCCGGGAGTCCGCGTCAACTCTTACTCGGCCATCGACGACTCGATCTTGCTCTCCAATGCCGAGATCGGCCGCAATTGCCACCTCCGCCGCACGATCGTCTGCCCGAATGCCAAAGTACTCGAAGGCACGCGAGCAGGCTTTGATCCAGATCAGGATCGCGCAAGAGGCTATACAGTTACTGAAAGCGGCATTACCGTCATCGACTAATGCCTTTAACGGATTGAATCCGTTGCTCACTTAGAACAACATATGATTATGCGTCTCTATCTTGGTCTGGCCGCCGGGTTAGTCTTGGCGCTGATCGCTTCGGTTCTTAGCCCGCATTTCTCACCAGCCGCCCTCGGATGAGTGCTGAACGCCCAAAATTCAAAAAGCGAATGGATAGCGAATCCAGAAAAAACGCAACAATCGATCATTGTTTGTTTCTGTGTGTTTGAGCGCGAG
>JBKJSR010000496.1:0-5389 GCA_046594355.1 Bryobacter sp. | reverse complement strand
TCCAGCGTTCCTCTCAGGGGTACCCAGAGGAATTCCGCAATCAGCTCAGGTGCCCAGCGGAACGGACTCAATTCCCGCATGACAATGATGGCGAGTGCGGCAATTGAGTCCGTTCCGCTGGGCAGCTGAACTGATTGCGGAATTCCTCTGGCTACCGCTGAGAGGAACGATGGATTCTCCGCGCATCCACGCAGTGCCGGTACTCGCGGAGAAGTGTTTTTTCTACTGGTATTTCTTGCACCAGGCAAACCGGAGCTTTGGCATATCCCTCGCCAAACTGGCGTTAGCACTGAGCGCGTTTGTCGGACTCGCCGAACTGGGGCAGCGCTACCAGTTGGGACGAGTTCCAGAGATTACAGATCCGCTATTGTGCCTTTTGGGGGCTTTAATTCTGTACTGGAGCGCGAAAGCCGATCAGGGCTTGAATCGGGCACTGAGGTAGTCGACCAGGCTGGCCTTCTGGTCGGCGGGAACCTGCGATCCCCAGCGCATCATCTTCTCGACTTCTCTTTCCCATTGAACGCGAGTCAACTTCTGCCCGCGCATCAGATCCTCGTTATGGCAGCCGAGACAACTGCTGCGGTAGGACGCGCTCGTAAGCGGAACAACTTCCGCGCGCACCGTCTGGATTACGTTCCAGAGGTAACCACTGGGATTCCACTCCTGTTCGGTGGGCTGTGTATAGCCGTTCGCATCCGTAGCGCGAGCCATGATTTTGTAAGAGCCCGGAGTTGCAATCCAGGCATGATCCCAAGTCTGCCAGCCCCAGCGGCCATTGGAACTGGTCAACCGGGCTGCGGCCCAGGAACGGCCGCCGTCGGTTGACACCTCAACCTTGCCCAGCGGCACTTCGCCCGACCAGGCTGCGCCCGCAATTCGCGTAGGCCCCTGGGGCATGATGATGTTATCTCTGGGAGTGGCGATTACGCTCTTCACGCGAACCGACTCCACCGGCTTCATCAGGGCCGGATCGACGGTGGAACCCGGCGGGACGCCCTTACCCGGATGCCGATATCCGGTCTTCATGAAGAAGCCTTCGAATTCGTGATCGATCACCTGAATGCCAGTCAGCCATTTGGTCCAGCAGTCTCCGCTCCAACCCGGAACAACAACGCGCAGAGGTGCGCCATGAACGCTGGGCAACGGCTGCCCATTCATCTCGAAGGCGAGCATGGTGTCGGGATCGAGAGCCTTCTTTACAGGGATCGAGCGCTGGAACTTGGGCATCGTGCCGATCACCTGATCGGCGCCATCGAAGACGATATTTTTTGCTGTGCCTTTAATGTTCGCTTTTTTGAGCACGTCCGCAAGGCGTACCCCCGCCCAGCGGGCGTTGCCCACACTGCCATAGCCCCACTGCAGACCGGCCACCCGGGGGACATAAAAAGCCCGTCCATTGCCGGCGCATTCCATCACGCCGACGAGTTCAACGCGCGGAAGCTTCTTGAGGTCGCGCAGGGAAATACTAAAGGGCGCGGACACCTCTCCAGACACCCGCAGGGTAAACGTTTCTAAATCTACCACCGGCGTGTAGTGATGGCTGCGCACGTAAAATTGATCGATGGGAGTGATGGGCTGGATGAATCCATCAAGGGCCATCTCATAGTCTTCCGGCTTGCGCGAATGGACGATCATAGTCGAAGACTTCGCCTCTGCATTCACAGCCTGGGCGGAGGATGGCACCGATTGTCCCGATAAGAGGAGCGATGCGGAAGCTCCAAGAAAGGATCGGCGGGCGAGATGGTTTCGGTTGGGCATGAGATTCGTTAATTCCAATTAATAGAAAGGGTTTGAACGGCACCGCTGCGAACAGTGACTTCCTGGCTCTGCGGGGTCAGTGGATCCTTAACTAATTCTAATTTATATTTACCTGGAGCAAGTTTTAGCATAGCTGGTGTCTTCTGTCCAGTGTCGCGGCCATCGATCCGGATGGATGCACCTGGAGGGACGCTGTTTACAACCAGCGTCCCAGTCGCCTTTTCAAAGTCGAAGAAAAGCCGCGATTGATCGGGGACTTGAATCGGGCGCGTCGATTCGGAAAAACCCTCAAGACGGGCGCTAATTTGAAAATTGCCGGGAGGCAGCTCCAGTGTGCAGGGCGTTTTGGGACAGCGGTCTTGCTTGCCTTGATCGACGAGGATTTCGGCACCGTCTGGGCTGGATGAAAAAGCGACTGCGTGCGTAACGGCGCGATCGGGTGTACTGGCGGCTGGAGTCTTGGTTTCAGTGGGGGAAACTTTGGCCTCTTCCTGGCTGGGCAAGGGAACTGGCTCGACTTTGTTGCCCATGGGGCTTGGTTTCAAACTCTCCTGCGCGCTCTCTTCGATAGGTGCGGGAGTGGGCACTGGCCTTGGACGGCCAAAACTGAACCACAAGACCGCCATCAGCAGAACGGCACCAAACAAAAGGCCGACTAGCGGCTTTAGACTGGAAGGCGCGGGAGCGGGCGGCAGTTGCAATGGCGGCAAGATCGGCGGTGGCGTTGCCGGCATGGGCGCAAGCAGGGGGATTTTTGCCGCTTCCAACTGAATCGTAGCTTCTTCGCCGGTTGCTTCGCGCACTGGAGTATGTGTATGTATGGAAGCCGCAATGCCGATCGCTTGCGTCAGGGCTGCGGCGAAGGCCTGACAATTGGGATAGCGATGCACCGCAGACTTTGCGAGCACGCGCGCCAGTACCTGGTTGGTGGCCGCGTTCAATTTGGAAACCGGTGGCACCGGATGCTGGGTAATGCGGAAGAAGAGATTGGCGAGATTGTCGTTTTCAAAAGGCTTTGCGCCAGAAAGAAATTCATAGGCGATCACGCCGAGGGCATATTGATCGGCCGCGCCAGTGATCTCGCCGCCCGAAATCTGCTCGGGGCTCATGTAGCCCGGCGTGCCCAGCAGTGTACCGGATTGCGAACTATCCCGATGGAGCAGGCGGGCGATACCAAAATCCGTGATTTTAACTTGTCTCCCGCTCAGCATCAGGTTGCCCGGTTTGATGTCGCGATGCACAATGCCGCGCACATGGGCATAGTCGAGAGCCTCGGCCGCCTGATCGAGGATCGCCAGCAGATCGGCGGTAGGCATGCCGCGGGCAAAGCTGTCGAGGGTGGCACCGTCGACATATTCCATGAAGATGTAGGCGTCGCCGGAATCTTCGGAGATGTCGTAGATGGTGACGATATTCGGATGCGAGAGAATGCCCGCAGACTGAGCTTCGCGCAGCAGGTGGTCACGGAGTACGGCACGGCTCTGCTCGTCGCCTAGATCATCGAGATGGATGGTCTTGATGGCGATTCGACGCCCGATGGCCGGATCAAAAGCCCGGTAAACGATCCCCATGGCTCCGCGGCCGAGCTCGTTTTCAATCTGGTAACGCCCGATTTTCTGCATCAGTCCGTGCAATGAGTTTCCCACACCCGGGAGATTCCAAAAGCGAGATGCCAAAATAGAAAGGTTCATGACCGCCACTCGTTCCAAACACTGGATGGCAATTTTTCTTCCGGTGTTGTTCGCTCTCTATCTCTACCGCCGCAGCTTCCGCATCTGGTTTCTGGCGGATGATTTCGCGTGGCTCGGTTTAAGGCTCAGCATCTTCAGCCTGGCGGATCTGGGAAATGCTCTTTTTAGCCCGATGGCACAGGGCACCGTGCGAACGCTGAGTGAACGGGTGTTTTTTCTCGGCTTTGAATCGGCGTTTGGGATGGAGTCGCTCCCAATGCGTTTGTGGATGTTCTTCACTCTGGCCATAGCGCAAGTCTTTCTGGTTCTGGTGGTGAAGCGGCTCACCGGAAGCCTGGGGGCGGGAGTGCTGGCGGCGATGCTTTGGGCCTTGAATTTTGGCTTGACGGTAGCGATGAGCTGGCTATCGAGCTACAACCAGATTCTGATCTCGGCCCTGGTGCTCGCAGCGCTGTACTGCTTTATGCGCTACGCGGAATCGGGCGGCAAGAAGTGGCTGGTGGGTACTTGGGGATCGTACCTCTGCGGATTTGGAGCTCTGGAGAGTATCGTCGTACTCCCCGCGATTCTGCTCGTCTGGGCCGTCTTGTTCGACCGCAAAATGTGGAAGGCCAGCCTGCCGTTTTTTGCGCCGGCAATCTTGTTCATTGCGGCGCATTTTCTGCTCATCCCAAAAACCGTGGACGATCCGTCCTACCGCATGCACTTCGATCGAAGCTTGCTTGCAAGTCTGGGAATTTACTGGGGCTGGATGCTCGGTGCAGCCAAGATTGTACAGTTTGGGCCAGACTGGACCTGGCTTGCGATTCCGTCCAAGTGGATCCTCACACCAGCGCTATTGGGATATGTGGGGTGGAGGAGTTGGCGCAAGGATTTTGTCCCGCTCTTTGGATTTGTATTGAGTCTGGCCATGCTGGCCCCGGTGTTGCCCTTGCGGGATCACCGCACGGATTACTATCTGGCGAGCGCCTCGATCGGAGTGATGATTGCGCTGGCGTCGATGCCCTTCCGGTTCAAGGGGGTGGCAAGCGGATTGTGCTGGCTGTTGCTGCTGGTCTATGCGTTTCCGAGCTGGATCGTGCAGCGTGCCACCTTCGAATGGTATCTGGCCCGCTCCGAGCCAGTTCGGGTTTTGATGCGCGGATTGCAACATGCAGTGGCAACTCACCAGGGGAAGTTGCTCTTGCTCGAAGGCATCAGTGAGGATCTCTACCATAGTGCATTGGCCGACGATGCGTTGCGGCTCGTGAAGGCTCAGAATGTGCGGCTCGCGCCGGGCAATGGCTTGCGGGAAAACCGTCTCAGCGTCGCGCCCGCGATGGCAAGAACCGAGTTTGAACGCGAAGCGGTGGTGGTTTATCGGCTGGAAGGCTCAAAGTTGCGCAATGTGACCAAAGAATGGGAACAGGGCAAAGCGCTGGAGCTGCCCGGAGGCCTGTCGCCGGAAGTCATTGCCGGAGATCCGGCATTTGCCAGCCAATTTGGATCGGGTTGGTATCAGATTGAGGACGGCAAGCGATGGATGGGGGCAAACGGACGCTTGCGCTTGGGTGGGCCATTTGGCGCAGAAGCGAAGTTGTGGATGAGAGCTTTCGCTCCGGCTGAACTCGGAAAAACGCAATTGCGAGTCCGTGTAAACGGGAAAGAACTTGGACTGGTCGAAATAAAAGCAGGCCCTGTCAACGTCGAGTTTCCAGTGCCTCGCGAAACTTTGGGCGCGAATGCGATTGAAGTCGAATTCCAGGTATCCAGGACCATTCGAACCATGCAGGATGGCCGCGACCTTTCGCTCGTATTTAGTCAAATTGGGATCCGCTGAAGCGCTTAGATCGATTTCTAGAAACTCGATCCTAAAGTGATCTGAAAATAATCCGATATGGAATGGCAGACGTAAGCACTATAACAAGTGCAAGGCCGGGCGACCGGCTGCCAAGGCAGCC
>JBKJSR010000244.1:0-3602 GCA_046594355.1 Bryobacter sp. | reverse complement strand
AATTCTATGCGAGCACGGGATGGCGCAGTTGGTGTGGCGTAGTGGATCTGCTTACTTTGTGGCTAAGAGTTTTGAACGAGCAGCCGAAATCGGGGAGATAGAAGCGTTGCGCCGATTTGGGGAAGATCTTAAAAATTCCTTGTCCGGGTGAACCGTTGAGGGCAAACTCGATATAAACTTTTCGCTATGGAGCGAAGAGCATTTCTCGCAGCAGGCGTTGCCGCCAGCCAATTGACAAACAAAGCCCAGGCGGCCGAATGGAAGGCCGTGCCCCCAGCGGCCGATTTGCCCGTCGGCAAAAAAGGTAAGGGCCGTCCGAAGCTTGGCACTCAAAACGCATCCGACGAAGCTTCTCTTAAAATATTCAGCGGCCTTGGGGTACACAACATCTGCAGTACGCTGCCGTCGAAAGTCATGGATGAGAGCTGGAGTGTGGATGGGCTGAGCAAGCTGCGCGAGCGTGTGGAGGCACATGGCATCCGGCTCGAAATGGTGCCGCTCCCGCTTAGCTCCGCCTACATCACCAAGGCCGAGTATCCAGACATCCTGATGGGCAATAGCCCGAAGCGCGATAAGGCTATAGACGACATTTGCCAGATGATCCGCAACTGTGCAAAGGCTGGCATTCCAGCGGTGAAGTACAACATGAGCATTCTGGGCGTGGTACGCACGGAAGCGAGTAAAGGACGGGGCGGAGCGACACTCAGCACATTCAAATATGCGGGTGCCAAGCAGGATCCACCGCTCACCGAAGCCGGCCCGATTCCGGCGGACTTGTATTGGGAACGCATTACCTACTTTCTGGATCGCGTGATCCCCGTCGCCAATGAAGAAAAAGTACGCATGGCTTGCCACCCGCATGACCCGGGGATGCCCAAGGGCAAGGGTTGGCGTGGAGTGGAGACCGTGCTCGGCAGTGTGGATGGCCTCAAAAAGTTTGTTAGCATTCGCGAGAGCCCCTATCACGGGCTGAACTTTTGCCAGGGAACCATCAGCGAGATGCTGGTGAATCCGGGCCGCGAGATTCATGACGTGATCCGCTGGTTTGGCACCAGAGAGAAAATTTTCAACGTACACTTCCGCAATATCAAAGGGAGCTTCCTCGATTTCCAGGAAGTGTTTCCCGAGGAAGGGGCCGTCGATATGATCAAAGCGGCACGCACTTACAAGGAAGTGGGATTTAGCGGCATGCTGATGCCGGACCATGTGCCCAAGATAGACGGGGATGCGGGTGGCCGACAGGCCTTTGCCTTTGTTTTTGGATATATCCGGGCGATATTACAACTCCTTGAGAGCGAGTCTTAGGCTCCGGATCTGAAAGGCGATAGGCTTAGATCATCTTTCATTAATGGCACGCAAAAATCCAATGGCGGTGGCTTGTCCCGAATGTAGCGGGATCGACGTGCGGATGTCGAAATGGAAAAACCGGCTTGAGCAGGCTTTAGATCTGTTCGGCATACCAACAATGCGGTGCCTGGACTGTTCACACCGCTGGAAACATAGCCTCTGGAGGATTCATGAGATCTTCCACGCGAGATGCCCTCGCTGTTACCGGCTCGAACTTACAACCTGGGACGAGACCTATTACCACGTACCAAGGACCTGGAAAATTCTCTCGGGCTTGGGAGCCAAGAAAGTTCGCTGTAAAGCTTGCCGCCATAATTTTTTGAGCTTTCGTTTGGTGAAAGGCACCACAAATTGGGTAAACGTCGATGATTCGGTGATTCCGCTGGTGGAAACTTCAATCGATTTAAGTAACGTAGATGCGGCAAGACGCAAGGACAAACAGACACCTTAGCCGATTCGCTGCAGGTGTCCGGGGGCAATGAAATGTCATCGGCGCGTGGTCAGTCTGCTTCTGGCCCAAATTCTCCGAAAGTGGGGCGCGGACGATTTGATGCTTCAAGCGTCTACTTTTGCATTCCGCCTGCCAGCTTAAGCCATGACCCTTACAGTTTCTCCAATGAGGAACCTGTAAGGGTCACGGCAGATTTCGCGGATTCAAGTGCTTTCGCTGCGATTGCAATTTCGAAAACAGGCACCGGAATGCTGGAGGGTGGGTGGAAATCATTGCGGTAGGCGCGAAGCCCTAAGGCTCACCGCGTAAGGTAACGACTTCGTAGCCGGGCGGTGCGCGGAAGAGAAACAGATCCGCGGCAACCGGGATGTTTCGCTGTTCATTCTGGAAGGCATAGCTCATTGCCGAGCCGTCTTTGCCCGCCACCGTCACCAGGCTCAAACGGCCATCGTTTTCGGCGAGAAACTCGACATAGTCGTAAATCGATTTGGAGCTTTTGGGAAAGGCCCGGATCTTCCATTGCGCGCCCAGTTGGCTGTGCTCAAATCGCTGGAAGTCTTTCTGAAAATCAAGCTTGCCAAGAAGAAACGCGAGGGGAGCGCGTAGATCTTCCGACTCCTTGACCGCGCTCACTTCCACGCGCCGTGCCGATGGAGTGACATAGTGAATTTGCTTGCCATCGGAAAGAAATAGCTTTCCAGTGGGCTGGGAATATTCCCAGCGCATCTGACCCGGCTTGCGCAAGTAGAGCACGCCGCGTTCTGTCAGACGGCGTCCCTGCGAAATGGCCATGGTCTGCTCAAACTCGCTGCGGAGTGTTTTTGTCGTGTTGTATCGAGCTTCGACTTGCTTGAGGATCGCCGCGAGCGGTTGGGGGCTCGCGTCCTGCGCCAGAAGCAATGCTAGGGAGATAAGCGGGTAATAGGCCATGAATTGTCGCTCAGACGATGATAGTGCAGTCTGTCGTGCAGCCTGCCCGGACGGCCTTGCCAGAATTCGATTTCATCCGGACGAAGCAAAAAACCGCCCCAGAAATCGGGCATCGGAACAGGTCTGCCTGCAAACTCCTGCTCATAGAGACGTCTTGCGGCCTCAAGCGTTTCGCGTGCGCTAACAACTTCGGATTGAGCGCTGGCCCAGGCGCCAATCTGACTGGCGCGCGGACGCATGGCGAAGTAGGTCTGACTTTCGTCGCGAGACAATTTCTCCACGATGCCAGAGGCACGCACCTGGCGCTCCAGTTCCTTCCAGTGAAAACATAGCGATGCCGCAGGATTTACCTCGAGCTCGCGAGCCTTGCGGCTGGAGTAGCTGGTGAAGAAAGAAAAGCCTCGCTGGTCTAGCGCCTTGAGTAGCACCATGCGAACGCTGGGCCGTCCGGTTGCGGACACGGTGGCAAGACTCATCGCGTTGGCCTCCAGCAACTCTGCGGCGAGCGATTCATCAAACCACCTGTGGAATTGGGCAAACGGGTCGGCGAGCACGTCTGTTTCCAGCAGTCCACTCATCTTGTAGTTCTCGCGAAGCTCGGCGTAACGATTTGATTCCACTTCGATCCTTTCGTCAAAAACCTGGATTCACGATCCAGCCATTTTCCTCGTCACGGGAATATTATTGCAGCGCATCGAGTTAATCTTCGCATTCTTTCAGGCCACGATGATCTTCGCCAATGGCAGGCAAGCAGCTCTCAGCAAAAGACGGACGACGCGAAGTGCTGGCGACACGCGGACAGGGTGAGGGCACGCCCGAAGATCTAGCCAAGCGGTTTCGCGTCAGTTTGAGGTGGAAGAAAATATTGGCCGCC
>JBKJSR010000127.1:0-4011 GCA_046594355.1 Bryobacter sp. | reverse complement strand
TCCGCAGACCGGAGCCTTGTCGGCGATCCCTGTTGCCGGCCTCAAAAGCGACGGCTCAAAGCTGGCCTCGCGCGGGACGCAGCGATTCTTCGCACCTGCCAATGTCGATCCCACTTTTCCCTCCTTACGCCGCACCGGCAGGCTGGAGGGAGTTCGTTTCTTTCAATATGTTGCCATCGAGGCTCCACCGGGAACGCTCGTCGCGGCAAGGCTCAACACGGGCAGTCCGCTGCTCATCGAAAAGAAGATGGGCGAGGGCAAGGTGCTCATCTTCGCCTCCACCTTCGACAATGTCTCGAACGATCTCCCTGTCAAGCCCGGCTTTGTTCCCTTTGTGGAACAGACGGCAAGTTATTTAGGGCGCGTCGAAGACCGGTCGAGTTCCTTTCTGGTCGATTCCTATCTCGATCTTCGGTCCGATCAGAAACGATCCAGTTCGGTAGAAGTGATTGGCCCCAAAGGCGATCGGGCTTTAAGCCTGAAAGAAGCCGCCGCGGCGAACACTTTGCGTTTGGTCGAGGCGGGATTTTATGACGTGCGCCGCGAGAACGACCGCCAGGAATTGGTGGCCGTGAATGTGGATCGCCGCGAGTCAGATCTCGATATTGTCAGCCGCGAGAATTTGCAGCTTTGGGAGCAATCCGGCAAGGGCGTGGCAGCCGCCGGCCTAACTGGTAACGTAGTGGACACGCCCGCACCCGAGCCGCAAGGCTTCTGGTGGTGGGCGGCATTGTTGGCGTTTGTGACGCTTTTGGCGGAGAGCCTGCTTTCGGCCCGTTATTTGCAAGTAAGAGCATAAGGAGTACCGTTATGGCATTTGCGTACCTGAACCGATATCTCGAGCGCGTGAAGCGCCGCTTGCTGGCGGGCGCGGTACTGAAAGGCCTGGCGATCGCCGCCACCGTTGCCTTGCTCATGACCGTGCTCTTGGTCGCCGTGAATTACCGCTTCGATGTGCAGCCGGAGAACTGGAACTGGTCGCGCGCATTGCTCTTTTTGAGCATCGCCGCCGCGTTCACTTTCGGCATTGCGATGCCCGTACTACTGATCAACCGGCGCCGTGCCGCGCAGCGCATCGAGCAGGAAGTGCCGGGTCTTGAGCATCGCCTGATCACTTGCCTTGAGAACGAAGACAAATCGAATCCGATGGTTGCGCTGGTGGCCGAACAGGCATGGGAGCAGGCCCGTACCGTTGAGCCTTCGCGGCTCGTAGGCAGCTCCTGGCTGGCGAGTCTGGCCGGTACCGCTGCGTTGAGTTTTGCCGTTCTTGCCTGGCTGATTCTGGCAACACCCGGCTGGGTCGGGCAGGGCAGTGCGCTACTGTGGGGCGGAATTCCCAAGGGTGCCAGCGTCTTTAATCGCGAGTTGAAGGTGGAGCCGGGTACCGTGAAAGTTCGCCGCCGCGCCGACCAGATGGTCACCGCCAAAGTAACTGGAATCAATCCGTCGAGCGTCCGGATCTTCGCGCGTTTCCATAAGGCCGCCAAGTGGGAAGAAGTGCCCATGATGCCCGTCAACGGAAGTGCCGATCAATGGAATTTTCTGTTTGCCGGTCTGGGCGATAGCGTCGATTACTATGTTGTCGCCGGGAGTCTGAAGAGCACTCAATACACGCTAACGGCGGTGGATCTGCCGGGTGTGAAGAAAATCAGGACGACTTACCACTTTCCCGCTTGGTCCGGAATGCCGGACGAGGTGGAGAATCCGGGAGGCGACTTACGCGCAGTTACTGGAACCGACGCCTATCTTGAGATCGAGACGGATAAGCCGCTCGACAGGCCAGTGCTTGTCATGGATGACGGAATGCGCGTGTCCGTAACCAGCCAGAGCCCGATGAAGCATTTAGTTACGGTGAACATTCGCCGCGATGGGGCTTTCCACTTCGCGATGTTAGAAGGCGACAAGGCCGTGCGCCTGACGGACGACTACTTCATTGAGGCACTCAAAGAAGGCCCCCCCGAGATCAAGATTTCGCGGCCTGGCCGTGATGCGAAAGTAAGTCCGATCGAAGAAGTGGCCTTCCTAGTAGAGGCGACGGATGACTTCGGCCTCACTTCATTGAGCTTGCTCTATTCCGTGAATGGCGGTCCCGAGCAGACTGTGAATTTGCCCGTGAAGCGCGGCACCAAGTCGGCAACTGGGTCCCATCAGTTGAGCCTCGAAGACTTCAAACTAAGCCCGGGCGACAACGTGATGTTCCATGCCAAGGCGCGCGACGCCAAGGCGGAGAGCACGACCGATGTGTACTTTCTAGAAGCTCAGCCTTATGAACGCGAGTTCTCGCAGAGCCAGCAGAGCGGCGGTGGTCAAGGTGGTGAGGGCGAGCAGAGCGGCAATATCGTTCAGCGTCAGAAAGAAATTATCAGCGCGACTTTTCAGGAACAAAAGGGCAAGAAGTCTGCTGCCGAGCAGAAAGAAAACGCCAAGTTTCTGAGCGATACCCAGGAAAAATTGCGCCAGCAGGCGCAGACTTTCGTGCAGCGCATTCGTGCGCGTCAGCTTGCGGGTCAGAACGAAACGATCGAAGCGATGGCAAAAGACATGACCGATGCAGCCAATGCGATGACCCCGGCGGTCGAGGCCTTGCGCGGCCTGAAGTTTAAGGATGCTTTGCCGCATGAGCAGAAGGCGCTGCAGTATTTGCAGCGGGCCGAGGCGCGCCGCAAGGAAATTGAAGTGGCGATGGGCCAGCAGGGTGGCGGCGGTGGTGGTGGCATGCAGAGGGACCTCGAAAGTCTGCTCGATCTCGAACTCGATACGGAAAAGAATCAGTACGAGACCGGCCAGCAGATGAGTGCCGAGCAGAAGCAGCGCGAAGTGGATGAGGCCCTGCGCAAGCTCGAAGAACTGGCGCGGCGGCAGCAGGAGCTTGCGAATAATTCGCAGCAGAATCAGCAGGGATCCGAACAGCGCTGGCAGCAGGAAATGTTGCGTCGCGAAGCCGAGAAGCTACAGCAGGAACTCGAACGGCTGCAAAAAAATCAGCAGCAGCAGGCCGGCGGCCAGCCGCAACAAGGGCAGCAGCAGGGCAGCCAGTCTTCTTCGGCGTCGCCTTCCTCCGGCGGCCAGCAGCAGAGCCGTCAGCAGAGCCGCTTGAATCGCGATCCGCGTGTCGATAAGGCGATGGAGCAGTTGAAAGAGGCGACGAACGACATGCGCCGGGCCGCTTCCAATCAGCAAAACGGCCAGCAAAGCGAGGGCGAAACGCGCCGCGCCGCCGAGCGTTTGAACGAAGCCAAAAATCTGATGCGCGACATGGAAAAGCAGGGGCGCGAGCAGCAGTTGAGCGATCTTTCGCGGCGTAGCGAAGAAATTGCCAAGCGGCAGCGCGACTTCGAGACGAAGATGCGCAACCAGTACGGACAGGGCGACAATCGGAATCCGGGGGCGAAAACGGATTCATTCCAGCCTGGACAGGATACCCAGACCGCGAACCGGATGGCGGATGAAAAGACGAAGCTGATGGAGGATTACCAGAAGCTCGAAAAGGATCTTCAGGATGCGGCGCGGCAGTTACGCAGTTCCCAGAAAAGCGCCTCCGCAAAACTTCAGGAAGGTTTGGGCGAGGCCCAGAAAGAAGACCTGAACCTGAAGATGAAGATGATGAGCGAGTACATCCGGCGGGGATATGGCCAATATATGGCGGGCCGCGAACGCGAAATTTCCCGCGCTCTCGACAATCTTCGCGACAGGGTGAAGGAAGCCGAAAAGATTGCCGGTCCGGGTGGAAACAAGAACGATCCCAATGAGCGGGCTCTGGCGCAAGTGGAGCAGTTGCGGCAACAGGTGTCGGAGTTGACGCGGCAGCAGGAAGGTCAGGGTCAACAGCCGGGGCAAGGTCAGAAGGGCCAACAAGGCCAGCAAGGTCAAAAAGGGCAACAACCAGGCCAAGGGCAACAGCAAGGCCAAAAAGGCCAACAACCGGGACAAGGTCAAGGGCAGCAATCGGGTCAAGGCCAACAACAAGGTCAAGGCCAACAACAAGGCCAGTCCCAACAGGGCAATGGTGGA
>JBKJSR010000639.1:0-3334 GCA_046594355.1 Bryobacter sp. | reverse complement strand
TGCCGAGGATGCCGGAAATGCTGGAAGTCCAGATCAGTTTGGCATCGGGGATCAGGTCGTCCTGGAGGTCTTCCACTTCAGCCGAGAGGGTGAGGTCGAGGCCGAGTTTGAGAGTGGGAGCGGCGAGATCGGCGATGAAGACTTCGGGTGCCTTGAAAGGTACTTTGAAAGATTTGCTTTCGGCTGCCGCGGCGCGAATGCCGTCCGTTGCAGTGACACGAATGCGAGCGGCAACGCCACCCGGTAGATGGGAGAAATCCTCCTCCAAGCTGGGGTTCTGGATGTCGGCTGCGAGGACGAGCCATTCACTCGCGGGGTTGTCCACATTGGAGTTGTATTCGATGAGGTAGAAGAGGTTCTGGCCGCTCGACGTCTTTGCCGACCAAGTGATGGTTTGGAGATTATCGACTGTTTCTGTAGCGGAGGCAAAGACGCTACCGAGTTCCGGGTCTGCGCTTGAGACTGCGGATTCCCAGAGCACGTTCATCCTGGTTGCATCGGCGGAGTCGCGGCGTACGATTTGCACTTTTGCCGCCGCCGCAGGGAAACGGACGACACCAGTGAAAGGAGCATTTTGGATGGAGACGGGCGGGTTGGACAGGACGAAGAAGCTGACTGTCAGGCGCTGCGTGGCGAGAACAGCGTTGTTTGCCGCCAAGGCGCGCACCATGATGTCACCGGTTGTATCGACAGGGATGTCTGTACCGAGATAACTGTACCAGGGATCCTTTTGGACCTTATAGGCTTTGTTGAGATAGCCGGAGAAGTAGAGAAGGCGCTCCGGGGCCGAAGCGCTGAGAACGGAGGGGGCCTTAAGCATGGACGGGGTATTGGATGTAGCGGTGATTGGAGCGGGATCGAGGGCATTGAACAGATTGGCATAGACTTCCTGGCTGACCCAGAAGTCGGTCTGCTTTCCGCCGGAACCCATCCAGCAGGCGGCATCGAGAAGAGCGCCGCGGCCATTGACCTCATAGGGCCGTGCGTCGGCAGGGATCAAGGTGGCGCTGGCGGTGGGAAAAGCGAGCTTACCCGCCATGCAAGCGACGGGCTTCTCCGGGTCGTTGAAATCATTGCCGTTGTAACCATCTGGCGCGGGATTAATTTCGCAATTGATGGTGCCGCCATTGTAAGTGTCGCCAGCCTTGTAGATATGAGCTATCTCGTGAGCGATGGTGGCGGGCATATCTTCATCGCTAGCGACGACTATGTTTGTGGGGCGGCCGTAAGTATAGCCCTGCAGATTGCCGTTGGGCCGGTCTGGAATGAAGCCGACAACGAGTTCGAAGCAGCCGTCAGCCTTAGGATTTGCGGCACACTTCTGTGGAACCAGACTGGTGAGAGATTCCCACAAGGCAGCGCGTCCAGGCTCGGTTTCGAGGTCGTAGTTTGCGTCGCTGGCGTCAAATTCATCTTTGATGTCCCAGAGGATAGAGTCGGCGGCGACCGGGTAAACGCTTTGCAGGTAGCCCCATGCGGTCTTCCACTTGGAATCCCGGACCTGGACGATTTTGCCGCCGTAATTGCTCTTCACCGGGCGAACCATGATGCGCAATCTGGACCGGGTTTTAAAGTCGAAGGCCGTACCCTCGGTGGATTTTACGACACCGTTGACAGTGGCTGTAAAAGTGTAGGAACCTTCAGCCCACCGGCCGCAATCCTCGCGCGTTGGGCAGAGGAACTCGACAATTTTTACCGGGCCATCGTAGGTTTTTGCCTGAAGCTCAAACTTCTCCGCTCCAGAGCGGAGTACAGCCAGCCTGGTTTGTGTTGGATCAATGGTGATTTCCGCATCGAGAAAAGCGCGAACGACAGTGTCCTTGCCGGCGACAAAATGCATTGCGCCTTTGAACTGCTTGCCCAAGGCTTGATTGACTTCAATTTCAGTAATGGTGGCAGTCTGTGCCATAAGAAATGGCGCTAGGGCGATGTTCAAAAGGGCGATTGAGCAGCGATTCAAAATATTGGTATGCATGTATTGGTAAGAGGTTTGGTGCCGACGGCGTGGGGAGTTGCGGTCAATGACTCTTCAAACATCTCCTCACAAATGACTGATCGGCAGATTTGCTGAAAAAGTTTAGGGAAGCAGCTTTGCTGCGGGCTGGCAGGACTGGCTGGCGTGCGGAGCCGGGCAGGATGAACGGTTCGCAGCGGAAGCCCAGCGGTTCTGGATTGTGTCCGCAGAAACAATTCGTTAGCGCGCTCAAAGCGATCGCGCTAGAAGCGGAGAGGTATTGAAGTCATGAAGCCAGGGCGCAGCGCGACTGCTCCGAACAGCTCCAGGATGGGGGAAGCGGGAGCAAATCGCGGATCTTGATTGCGGATTTGCAGGTGAGTGCGCGCAGTTACGCCAGGCGAAATTGCGATTCCAGATTTGGAATGTTACAACGGGTACCCGAAATCATGATGGAACGCGAGGGGTAGCCCGTTTTGGGATATATACTTGTGGCCAACACCCAGGAGGGTTTTGGAATGAAACTGATTTCGATGATGGCGGTGGCGGTTGTGGCGGGTCTGGCGGCCGAGCAGACCGTGTACATTGGCACTCGGACGCGTGATGGGCGGAGCGAGGGGATCTACCGGTTGACGTTCCATTCCGAGACTGGGGCGCTGCGGGATGTGAAGCTCGCCGCCGCGACGGTGGACCCTTCGTTTCTGGCCCTTGCCAAGACGCGAGCGCTGCTATTTGCCGTGGTGGCGAGTGCGGAAGGGATGGTGAAGTCGTTTGCCATCGAAGCAGATGGCGGGCTGCGCTTGTTGAATACCGTGAGTTCGAAGGGTGCGGGGCCAGCGCATCTGCAGGTGGATCGTTCGGGGCAGTGGCTGGCGGTTGCCAATTACACGAGCGGGAGCGTGGCTGTTTATCGAATTGAAGCAGATGGGCGGCTGAGTGAGGCCGTGGACTGGAAGCAGCACGAGGGGAAGAGCGTGGATGCGGCGCGGCAGTCGGGGCCACATGCGCATTCGGTGAATTTCGCGGCGGATAATAAACACCTGTATGTGGCGGACTTGGGTCTGGATGAGGTAAAAGCGTATCGCTTTGATGTCAAGACAGGTAAGTTGGCGGCGGGGTTTATCTTGGGAAGCCCCACGGGCGGAGGGCCTAGGCATGTAGCTTTGGGGAAGAAGCGGGTGTATGTGCTGAACGAAATGGGTTCGTCCGTGAGTGTGTTTGAAAAGACGAAGCTGGTTGAGACTGTAAGTGCTTTGCCGAGTGGATTTACCGGTGTTTCGAGTGCGGCGGAGGTGGTGCTGGATCCGACAGAAAAGTTTTTGTATACGTCGAATCGCGGGGCGGATACGATTGCGGTGTTTCGTGTTGGAGATCGTTTGA
>JBKJSR010000079.1:0-3917 GCA_046594355.1 Bryobacter sp. | reverse complement strand
CTCTCCGTGCTCATGCGGTCGGCGAACAGCGACATCTGGTCCTTGATGCGGTTCTCCATCTCGCCGCGCGCACAGTAGAGCTTCTCGTATAAAGATTGCCGCTCGTGTTCCTCTGGACTCAGCGTGGTGACGATGAAGCGCCCGTAGTCCTTTTGTCGCTCCAGGTTCAGTTTTGCGCCAGCCAAGGGAGACTCCATCAGGAACTGCGCCAGATTCGCCCGCGCGCTTACAGCTTTGCTGCCGCTTTCCTTGTTCAGTAAGGCTGCAAGTGCGTGTTCGACAACTTCAGCGGGGCTGCGGAAGTTACCGCAATCAATTTATTTTAGGATGATTCGCTCTTGTTCCGGTTTCAGAATGATTGTCATTTCTGTTCTCGATTAGGGCACTTTCGCCGCCCGATTCATAATCCCTCGGATAAGTTATGAGAGGACGAATGGCACCTCCCCGTCAAGGCACTGCATTCCCACCCAGAAAGGAAAATGCCGGAAGGGAAACGTTTCTGCCGCTTTGAGGCTCAAAGGACCAGACGCTGAATTTCAAAAGGACTCCAACAACTCCATGGAAATTGACCCCGTTTGCAAGATGAAAATCGACCCTGATAAATCGGCCGGCGAGAGTCGGTACGAGGGGAAAACCTATTACTTTTGCTCCACCAGCTGCAAAGATCAATTTGATGCCAACCCGGCTCAATACGCAAGCGAATAGCCGAAGCACTCCCGCCGCTTGACGAGCAGCTTATGCCAGTCGAAAGTACTGTTTCCACGAAGCTTGATCCCGTATGTGGAATGACAATCGATCCAGCGTCCGCTGCCGGATCGCATCTGCATAGCGGCAAAACATACTACTTTTGTAGTGCTGCGTGTCTCGAAAAGTTCAAGGCCGAACCGCAAAAATATGTCGAATCCACATCCGAAAAAGTTGGCGTGGCCATTCGGGCTAACTTTGAATACAGTTGTCCGATGCACCCGGAGATCCAACGGACAGCGGCAGGAGTCTGCCCCAAATGCGGCATGGCGCTCGAATCTGCGAAAAAGACTCCCCCGATAAACCGCGTTCAATACACCTGTCCTATGCATCCGGAGATCGTCCGCAACGAGCCGGGGCCTTGTCCTATTTGCGGCATGGCGCTCGAAGCACGCAAGATCACCGGCGAAGAATCAAATCACGAACTCATCAGCATGACCCTCCGCTTCTGGACGAGTCTGGCGCTCACGGCACCGATTCTCGCGTTGATGATCTCTGAATTTTTCCCTTCCATGCCGTTACAGCACCTGCTGGGCTCAACGCTAGTTCTTTGGGGTCAGTTCGCCCTGGCCACCCCAGTCGTATTGTGGGCCGGCTGGCCGTTTTTTGAACGCGGTTGGATGTCGATCCAGAACCGCAGCCTGAACATGTTCACCCTCATCGCGATCGGAATTGGAGCGGCCTATGGCTACAGCGTCGTCGCGCTCTTGTTTCCCTTCGCGATCCCTGCTTCGTTTCAGGCCCACGGCGTGGTACCCGTTTATTTCGAACCCGCTGCCGTAATCGTCGTGCTCGTGCTGTTGGGTCAGGTCCTCGAATTGCGGGCGCGCAGCCAAACTTCAAGCGCGATCAAGAGCCTGCTCGGCATGGCACCCAAGTCGGCGCGTATTCTGCGCGACGATGGGCGCGAAGAGGACCTCCCGCTGGACAAGGTCGTGATCGGCCACCGTCTCCGCGTGCGTCCCGGTGAAAAGGTTCCCGTAGATGGGATCGTTCTCGAGGGTAAGAGTGCCATTGACGAGTCGATGATCACCGGCGAACCGATGCCCGTGGAGAAGCAGATGGGTGCCAAGGTCACCGGAGGAACGGTGAACGGCACCGGAGGCTTTGTCATGCGCGCCGAACGTGTTGGAGCCGACACCATGCTGTCGCAGATTGTTCACATGGTGAGCGAGGCACAGCGGACCCGCGCTCCGATCCAGCGCCTGGCCGATCAAGTCTCAAGCTGGTTTGTCCCCGCTGTTCTGCTGCTTGCCGTCGCAACTCTCCTCGTCTGGGGCCTATGGGGACCAGAGCCCCGTATGGCTCATGCGCTCATCAATGCCGTCGCCGTGCTCATCATTGCCTGCCCATGCGCGTTAGGTTTGGCTACCCCCATGTCGATCATGGTTGGCACGGGCCGGGGCGCACAAGCCGGTGTCTTGATCCGCAAGGCGGAGGCACTCGAAACCCTCGAAAAGGTAGACCGTCTGGTGGTGGATAAAACCGGAACACTGACGGAAGGCAAGCCCAAGCTGGTGTCCGTGATCCCCGTTGCGAATCAGGATGAGCGCGAACTTCTCCACTTCGCGGCTAGTCTCGAACGAGGCAGTGAACATCCCCTCGCACAGGCGATTCTCAAGGGTGCCGAGGAACGCGGCATACAGCCATCCGATGTCCAGGGATTCGAATCGGCGACGGGAAAAGGCATTACCGGTTCCCTGAATGGCAAGCAGATTCTGATTGGGAATGCCGCACATCTCGACTCTGCGGCCATTGGCCATGCCGAGCTGGACAGTCGTGCGGATGCCCTCAGGCAGGAGGGGCAAACCGTGATGCTAGTCGCGATCGGCGGCGTGGCCGCAGGCCTTCTCTGTGTGGCCGATCCGATCAAAGCCTCGGCAAAAGACGCTCTCATCGCTCTGAAAAAAGCTGGCATTCAAGTTTCCATGTTGACCGGCGACAGCCGCACGACGGCTCAAGCGGTTGCCCGGCAACTCGGCATCGGCGAAGTGGATGCCGAAGTGTTGCCAGACCAGAAGGCGGCCGTTATCAAGAAATTGCAGGCATTGGGCCACAAGGTCGCAATGGCCGGAGATGGCGTCAACGATGCTCCGGCGCTTGCGCAAGCAGATGTCGGAATCGCGATGGGCACAGGCACCGATATCGCCATGGAAAATGCCGGCGTCACTCTGCTTCAGGGCGACCTGCGCGGCATCGTGCGGGCGCGGCGCCTTAGCGAGGCAACCATGAAGAACATCCGCCAAAATCTCTTTTTCGCTTTCATCTATAACTCCCTCGGCGTCCCGGTGGCGGCCGGTATCCTTTATCCATTCTTCGGAATCCTTCTGAGTCCCATGATCGCCAGCGCGGCCATGACCTTCAGTTCGGTATCCGTAATTGTCAATGCGCTGAGGCTTCGTCGAACCGAATTGTGAGTGGGGGAGTGCAGCATGGCTTGCTCCATATCGGCAATAGGTTAAAGTTAACTCAGGTGGCAAAGCCAATTCAAGTATTCGCGCTTCTGCTTGTAGCCTCCGTCCTCATCGGCGGGCAATGTTCCGAACTCTGCGCCTTCCTCTCTGGAACCTGGCAATCGCAGACGAGTCGGGCGGGCGAGTCTCCCGTGTCGTGCCATCGTGAGCAAAGTCCAAAAGAATCACAACCGGACGGCGGTGATCCATGCACCCACCACGAGATCGTTGCGGAAAAACGTTCGGTTGAATCCGCCCGGAATCAGTTGCACGCATCTCCTTGGATTGCGGGTGCCTTCACGCCATTACACGTTTCACTTGTAATCGACGCCCAGCTGAAAGCCGCCTTTCTACCTTACCGGAATCCCCACCGCGAAGCTCTCATCTCCGTCCTCCGTATCTGATCCTCCACCCACACTCTCAACTTTATCCGGCATAGGGCAGGTGAATTCTTCATCGACTCCCTAAAGCTGCATCCCGTTTGATTGGCCTAACCGCAAGGCTGCTAAAGAAAACTGGCGCGGCAGGCCGATCCAATCCCCCCCAACTCATTGGTAAGCAACAGACCTAAAAGAGGAACATCGAAATGAACGAGCGAAGAAATTTTTTCGCACGCCTTGCAGCGGCTAGTGCTGCGCTTTGGTCCAGCCGCAATGCAGCGGCGCAACAAACGGACCCCCACGCTGGTCATGCCGCGCAGCCCGTCTCGCCGCAAAAAAA
>JBKJSR010000046.1:0-2914 GCA_046594355.1 Bryobacter sp. | reverse complement strand
TGTTGCAGGAGGAGGCGAACGGCGGCTGTGTCCTTACGCTTGGCTGCTTCGACCAGCCGGGTATCCGGCACTGAAGCAGAGACACCAAGCGCAAAAGCCATTGCAACCAGTAACGATTTATAATTCAATCCGGAAATCCTCATAAGTCAACTTAGAGAGAAGCGGGTTTGAGCAATTCGCTGATCTTGCCCTGGCTGTCGGCGAAGGAATCGAGATGCACGCCAACCTTGTCGAGCAGGGTCAAGTGCAGATTGGCGAGTGGCGTTGGTTGATCATATTTGATATGACGGCCCCCCTTTAAGTTACCAGCGGCACCGCCGGCGACAACGATCGGCAGGTTGACGTGATCGTGTACATCGGGATTGCCCATACCGCTACCGCAGAGAAACAGGGAATTGTCGAGCAGTGTGCCGTTGCCTTCGGGAGTCGCTTTCAGCTTTTGCAGGAAGTAAGCGAAGAGCGAAATATGATAGGCATTGATCTTTGCGACGCGAGCCATCTTTTCTGGATCGCCCGAATGATGAGTAAGAGGGTGGTGCGGATCGGTTACGCCGGCTTCCGGATAGACGCGCGTACTGGCTTCGCGGGCAAGCTGGAAAGAGATGACGCGCGTAACATCGCCCTGTAACGCAAGCACCTGCAGGTCGAACATCAGCTTGGCGTGATCGCCGTAGGAGGCGGGGACGCCGACCGGACGGTCCAGGTCGGGCATCGCGGAGTCGACCGTTTGCTTCTCGGCCTTCTCAATGCGGCGCTCCACTTCGCGGACTGCATCGAGATACTCGCTTACCTTGACGCGATCGCCGGCACCGAGTTGGCCTTGAATTCGTGCGATGTCCGAAGATACCCAATCGAGAATACTGGCGTTCTTGCGCATTTCAGCGCGGCGCTCAGCGGCGCTGCCGCCATCGCCGAACAGTCGTTCAAAAACCATGCGAGGGTGAGCTTCGGCTGGCAGCGGGGTGGTGGGCGAAGACCAGGATAGGTTGTTCTGATATACACAGGCAAAACCGTTGTCGCAATTCCCGATGGTTGTGAGCAGATCCATCGCCAGTTCCATCGACGGCAAAGGCGTGTCGCCGCCTATCTTCTGGGCGGCAATCTGATCGACCGTAGTCGCCAACTCGTAATCTGTACCTTCGGTTAATTTCGCCTTGGCGGCGCTGAGGAAGGAGCAGTTCGCGGTGGCATGATTGCCCGGAGAATATGCGTTCTTCAACTCAAGATTGCTAATAACGGTGAGCTGGTCGAGAAAAGGGGTGAGCGAGCTTAGCGTAGGCGAAAGCCTGGTCATCCTTCCCAACTCGGGCGGCGTCCACTGAGCAATCGTCGCCCCCATCGGAATGTAGATGAATCCCAGTCGGCGAACCGGATTGGCCGGTGTGGCGGCTTGTGCAGTCATGGCAGGGACCATAGCATCGAGCAGGGGCAGAGCCAACCCCGCGCCAAAGCCCCGCAGGACTGTCCGGCGATTTAAAGATTTTTTCGAAATGATCATAGTGAATTCCTCATGGCAAACGGGGTACTGGTTACGATCCCAAGGATGAGCGACGAAAAGCGATATTCTTTGCTACTGGCGTCGCGGACGATTTGACGGACCGCAGGCGCGTCGAAGGGCTCGACGCCGCGGCCCAGGGCATAGATCAGAAGTTTTTCGGTCAGGGTGGAAACAAACAGTTCCGGTCGGCGAAGCATTGCCTTTTGCAGTTCGGCTGCGTTCAGGAATTTGCTGCCATCCGCCATCATTCCAGAAGCATCGACGGGCACACCGCCATCAACCGTTCGCCAACGGCCTACGGCATCGTAGTTTTCAAACGCAAAGCCGATGGGATCCATCAGGTTGTGGCAACTGGCACAGGCTGGATTTGCGCGATGCTCCGCCACACGCTCGCGCATGGAAATCGTCTTTCCGGCTATCGGCACTCCAGCCTCTTTGAGCTGAGGCACTGCCGGGGGTGGGGGCGCAGGAGGCGTGCCCAGAATATTGCCGAGTATCCATTTGCCGCGAATCACCGGCGATGTCCTGGTGGAGTAGGACGTAACGGTAAGGATGCTGGCCTGACTGAGCAACCCGCCGCGTACTCGATTGTCGCCAAATGAGACGCGGCGGAAGCGGCTGCCATACACATTGGGAATGCCGTAGTGCCGCGCCATGCGCTCGTTGAGGAAGGTGTAGTCGGCCCCAAGCAGATCGACCACATTGCGATCTTCGCGTAATATACTCTCGAAGAAAAGCTCGGTCTCCCGCCGCATATCCTGACGGAGGTTGTCGTCGAAATCCGGGAAGAGCCGGGGATCGGGTGTGGTCGAAGCCAGATTGCGCAGATAGAGCCACTGGGTGGCGAAGTTAGTCACGAGCGCATCAGCCCGGGGGTCGGCTAACATGCGGCGCACCTGCTGAGCTAGAACGGCGGGGTCCTTCAACTTTCCGTGCGTAGCAAGCTGAAGCAGCGTATCGTCGGGAATCGTACTCCAGAGGAAAAAAGAAAGTCGCGAGGCCAATTCTATATCGCTAATGCGGTAGGCCGATTTTGGAGGGGTGCCAGGCGGGTCCTTCTCAATCCTGAAGAGGAATTGGGGATTTACGAGCAGAGCGCGGAGCGACATTTCGATGCCGTTCTCAAATCCGCTTTCGGCCCGGCCGGCGCGGTAGAACTTCAGGGGGCCTTGCAGATCGGCGCTAGTCACTGGCCGACGATAGGCCCGGCGCAGCACATTGGTCAGAATCGTAGTTGCGCAGCCTTCTTCCTCCGACGGCTGCTTAGGCTGGCAAACGAAGATGCGGCGGCGGCTCGGCGAAGCTCCCGGACCACTGGATTCAAAGGGGCCGAGGACGGAGATCGAATACAGAGCCGGTTGGATGCGCGGATGCCGGTCCATGTTGAAGTGAGCCTGGTGAGGCTGGCGCTCGGTT
>JBKJSR010000695.1:0-4128 GCA_046594355.1 Bryobacter sp. | reverse complement strand
TGCCGCAGGCCTTCATGGCACCGTAGCGATCGCCAAAATGGGTGACCAGTGCGCACATGCGGCATTCATTGCCTTCGGTGAAGCGCACCATGCTCTGTAGGCGATCAAGCTTCTGCGCAATTTGCGCATTGTAGGGCGCTCGCCAGGCGGGCTGGCCGAGCGTTACGTTTTCAGCAAAGTCGACAATGGCTCCGCCGTGGATCCAGAGTTTCTCAAGAGCCTTTTCGAATTCGTCTTCGGCAATGCGGGAACGGTGTTGGAGGTCCTGTTTGGGTTGTGATTCGTCGCCGAGCAGAACGAATATCTTTTCGAGCAATTTGATGTCGGGATAGTCGCGCTCGTGGAAGAAGTCGTGGGTGTGACGGTCGGCGTAGGAGTGCATCAGGACGGCGCGGGAGGGGGCTCCGTCGCGACCGGCGCGGCCGATCTCCTGGTAGTAAGCTTCGACGCTGCCGGGCAAAGCAGTGTGGATGACAGTGCGGACATTCGCTTTGTCGATGCCCATTCCAAAGGCGATCGTCGCGACGATCACATCGAGCTTGCCATCGAGGAAGCCGGTCTGTACGCGGGCTCGAAGTTCCGCCGAAAGACCCGCGTGATAGGACGCAGCAGACAGAGAGGACTTGAGGACGCCCGCTAATTCATCAGCCTGTTTGCGGGTGGGCGCGTAGACGATGGCGGGACGGCGTTCTGGATCTTTGAGCAGACGCTTGACAAGGTCGGAGCGTTCGGCTGGGCCAGCCTCCATCACTTCAATGGCGATGTTGTCGCGACGAAAACCCTGGATGAACTTGCCGCCTTCACTGAGGCCGAGTTGGGTCGCGATGTCGTTCTGCACGATGGGCGTGGCGGTGGCGGTGAGGGCGATCACGGGCGCAGGACGAAGCGATGGCAGGTGTTGACCGAGAGTGCGGTAATCGGGACGGAAATCGTGACCCCACTGCGAAATGCAATGCGCTTCATCGACAGCAACCAGCGAGGGCTTGCGCTTGGCGAGCATCTCGGGGAAGCCGGGCACGCGGAGCCGCTCTGGAGCTATGAAGAGAAATTGGAGCCGACCCGCGAGGTAGTCGTGGCAGGCCTGTCGCGAGGCGGCACGATCGCGCCCGGAGTGAATTCGCTCGACGGCAAAACCGCGCTCTTTGAGCTTTGCGACCTGATCTTCCATCAGTGCAATCAGCGGACTAATGACGAGAGTAGTGCCTCCGCGTGCGAGGCCCGGTAATTGATAACACAAGGACTTCCCCGCCCCGGTGGGCATGACTAGCAGGACGTCATTGCCTTCGACTACAGCACGGCAGACTTCCTCCTGGCTGGGCCGGAATTCGGTAAAGCCGAAGCATTGGTGGAGGATGTCGGAAAGTTCAGTGGGCACGGGTACGGGCTCTTTGCTTGTAACAGGAGTAGTGGCGGGAGCGGGCGATTTGTTGCCGACTTTTCCGACTACCTCACGCACATAGTCTTCGATGCCGGACATGAAGGGCGCGAGATCGGCCTGGCCGCGCTCCATACGCTTGAGTTGCGCTTCCCACTGGCCGGTCATAGCGGGGCTTTTCACTTCTGGATGCACCACCTCAATCAGATGGAGGCCCTTGTCTGTGGCTGCGAGAGCCTTGGCCTGACGCTCGACATAACCCCGCTCGATCAGAACTTCGATGATCGAGGCGCGAGTGGCCGGAGTGCCGAGGCCGTTTTCTTTCATCGCATCGGAGAGCTCTTTTTCGTCGAGGGTCTTGCCGGCGGTCTGCATTGCGGTGAGCAGAGTGGCGTCTGTAAAGCGTTTGGGAGGGCGTGTCTTTTTGAGTATGGAGTCGACTTTGACGACATCCTGCAACTGGTCGGCTTTGAGTTCAGGCGGGAGAGTCTGCTCGCCGGATTCTTTCTCTTTGCCCTTTTTCTCAGTGACGATGTCGAGCACTTTCCAGCCCATCTGCCGCACCAGTGTGCCGGCGGAGTGGTAGGTGTCGACAGTCGCATCGTTGGTAATGGCGGTGATGACGGTGGTGACGTCGGTGAGATAGTCCTCGTGCCAGGCGGAGAGCAGGCGGCGGGCGACAAGGTCGTAGAGGCTGCGTTCGTCTGCGCTGAGGTTGACGCGGGCCGGAGAGCTAGCCGTCGGAATAATCGCGTGGTGATCGGAGATCTTGGTGTCGTCGACATAACGATTGCCCAAGGGCCGCTCGCCACTGCCCGGTGCCACGAGCTTCGGATACTGGGGCGCGACGGCGCGCACGACGGTACCAAGACCAGCGGCTACCGTGCGCGAGATGTGGCAGGAATCGGTTCGAGGGTAAGAGATCAGCTTATGAGTCTCGTAGAGCTTTTGAGCAAGATCGAGGGTCTTCTGGGCGCTGAATCCATAGAGGCGGTTGGCGTGACGCTGCAGTTCCGTGAGGTCATAGAACTGCGGCGGGACCATCTTTTTCGATTCGGATTCGAGAGAGGCGATGCGGGCAACGCCGTTTTTGGCCCGGGTGGTGATCTCTTTTGCAGGGCCAGGGTCGGCGGGCAGGCGCATAACCTGCTGCATGGTTTCGCCAGGGTTGGGCATGCGAAACCAGGTGCCGACATAAGTTGGTTTCCCCGCTACGCCTTGAGGTGAGAAGGTGGCGGAAACTTCGCGGTACTCCTCGGGCACAAAAGCGCGGATGCCCACTTCCCGCTCGGCGAGCATGGCGAGAGTGGGAGTTTGTACGCGCCCTACAGAAAGCGTTTCGTCGTAGGCGAGGGAGTAGGCGCGGGAGAGGTTCATGCCGACGAGCCAGTCGGCGCGGGAGCGCCCGCGGGCGGCGTTGGCGAGGCCGTCATACTCGCGAGCGTCTTTGAGGGCGGCAAACCCGGCGGTGATCGCGTCGGCGGTAAGAGAAGAAATCCAGAGCCGTTCTACAGGCTTGTCACTCTTCGCAGCGTCGTAAATGTAACGGAAGATCAGCTCGCCTTCGCGACCGGCGTCCGTCGCGCAAATGATGCGATCCACTTTGGGGGAATTCAAGATCTTGCGCACGGTCTCGAATTGGTCCTTCGTCTTTTCGTATACGACTAAGGGCCAGTCGGCGGGGAGCATCGGCAGTAAATTGCGGCGCCAGAATTTCCACTCGGGACGGATTTCATGCGGCTGGGCAAGCGAGACGAGGTGGCCAATGGCCCAGGTGACGATGTGGCCGCCGCCGTGGAGATAGCCGTCACCCTTCTGTGTGGCACCGAGTACCTTGGCGATATCGCGGGCAACGGAGGGTTTTTCGGCAATGACAGCAATGATAGACAAACGGAGCTTCTATTTTAGCGGGCGGCGAGAGCAGAGGATCAAAAAAAAACGGGGTCACATTGAGAGTGCCCCCGCCTTGAGTGAAGGAGAGAAGCTTGGTAAGGAATTAGCGGCGGCGCATGGCGGCGAGGGCGATGCAGGCGGCACCGACCAGAGCGAGAGTGGCGGGCCCGGGATTTTCGGCGGTGCCTTTGGAGTTCTCGGGTGTCATGCCGAGGATGGAATGGTTGTCGGTCTCAAAGCTGGTGCCGGTTCCATAGTTGTAGAACATCACTTGATCGAATCGACTGCCTTGAGTGGTGGTGAAGTTGACGTAGGCATATTTCTCACCCATGTTTTGGCCGTTATTCGAATTGCCTCTGTAGGCCGAAGAAAGAGGAGACAGGATGGTAGTGGTGTTGAAGGATTGCACCAATGCGCCGTTGTTGTAAAAGCGAAGTTCATTTAGACCATCGCCGACCGCCCAGTAAACTCCGAAGTAGGTCTGGTTGCGTTTGAAGTCGATGGTGTAGGAAGTGGTGTTGCTTTGTGCGCCGACGGCAAAATACTTTGTCTGATTGGATCCACCCCAGGCGTTGGGATTGGAAACCTTGCCACCAGTGCTGTAGTCTCCGATGACGGAGGTATAGCCCCCCAGCGAGCTGGCGGGCAGAAGGTTGAAGGTCTCTGTACAGCACTCCAGAAAAACTGGTTTGCTGTACAGCGGCCGCTTCGACGTTAAAAATAATCCCTGCATAAGTCGACTGGAGCGAACCGCCTCCAGAAATCTGATAGAAGGAAATGGCCACGCTGCTCTCGCGTCTTTCGATTCTACGGCCGCAGTGGAAAGCAGACTTTTAGCAATTTGTTCTTGACAGAACCGG
>JBKJSR010000601.1:0-3142 GCA_046594355.1 Bryobacter sp. | reverse complement strand
TTCTTTGGTGAGCCCGGCGAGTTCGAGAGCCTTGCGATTGGCCCAGCCAGCGTGGCCGTCGACACGTGTTAGATAGACAGGGCGGTCGTTGACGACCTTGCTGAGGTCGTCGGCGTTGGGGAATTCCCCGCCCCAGTTGGTTTGATCCCAATTGCGACCGCGCACCCATTCGCCAGGCGGCATCTTGCCGGCGGCGCGCTTGACCAATTGCGCTACCTCTTCGCGAGACTTGACGAATCGCATGTCGAAGGTTTCGAGCATGTCGCCCAGACCGCGCATATGGACGTGGGCGTCGATCAGGCCGGGGATGATTGCGGCACCTTTGACATCAATGCGTTTGGTCTGCGGGCCGATGTGCTTTTTCATGTCTCCCCCGACGGCAATGAACTTGCCATCCTTGATGGCGAGACTGTTTGCGGCGGGTTTCGTCTTATCCACTGTGTAGATCGTGGCGTTCTCGACGACCAGATCCGCGACCTGGCCGCAAGCAGTCATTGCGATCAGGATTAAAATAAGAAACATGGATCACAGTATGCCACAGGCGGAAGGCCTTGCCGAGCAGGTCAGGCCTGAAAAAGCGGCCTGGAAAAATTATGTAACGTGGGTCTCGGCCATCCTCGTGGCGGCTTTATTTTTGCTGGCCGGGATTTGGAAGATGAGCGATCCGATTGAGGCGGCGGCACGGCTGGCGCAGGCAAAAGTGCCCGGATTCCTGAGTGAATTCGCCGCAGTGAGCTTTGGCATCGCGGAGACGTTTGCCGCGATTCTGATTTTGACTCCGCGCTATCGCAAGATTGGCGCGTGGCTGATCGGCCTGATGCTGGTGGCGTTTATGCTTTGGGTAGGCTTCTTTTATGAGGCTTTGCAAGGCAAGGAGTGCAGTTGCTTCCCTTGGCTGAAACGGGCGGTGGGGCCGGGATTTTTTATCGGTGATGGAGTGATGCTGGCTTGCGCGGTGGGAGCAGGCTGGTGGGCGAAATGGAATACCGATTGGAAGAGGCCGGCGATGCTACTTGCGGCGCTCAGTGTTTTTACGGTTTCCAACTATGCGTACGCCGTGAGCAAGCAGACGGGGGCTGTAGCGCCGGAGAGCGTGCAACTGGTGGATGGCAGTACCCTGAGGTTGAGAGACGGGCGGCACTTGATCTACTTCTTCGATCCACAATGCATGCACTGTTTCCAGGCGGCGCAAGCGATGGCCAAGCTCGACTTTACGGGGACTTCCGTGGTGGCGATCCCGACGGAAGTGAAGCAGTTTGCGGGCCAATTTCTGAAGGACACCGGCTTTGCGGCCAAGGTCTCGAATGAGTCGGAGAAATTGAAGAAGGTGTTTCCGTTTGGGGACCCGCCGTTTTTGGTGCTCGTCGAGAACGGAAGGCAGAAAGCGGCGATTAACAAGTTTGAAGAACCGGCGTTTACGAAGCAGCTCATCGACTCAGGGTTCGCTACAGTTGTTAAATGAGCAGTTCTAGTGTTGCAGCCCCGGCGTTATCGAAGCTGCAAAAAATCCAGGAATTAGAGAGTAGTTACCTTCTACAGAACTACGCGCGTTATCCGCTTGCGCTAGATCGGGGTAAGGGCGTTTACGTCTATGATGCCGATGGCAGAAAGTATCTCGATCTGCTTTCCGGAATTGGGGTGAATTCACTCGGGCACAATCACCCGAAGATCACAAAAGTGATCCGCGAGCAGAGCGCGAAGCTGCTGCACACTTCCAACCTTTACTATCACGAGTATCAGGGTAAGCTGGCGAAGAAGCTGGTGGAGATCAGCGGTCTGGAGCGGGCCTTCTTCTGCAATTCCGGCACGGAGGCAGTTGAGGGGGCGCTGAAGATTGCGCGGGCGCACGGGCACAAGATCAGCCCCGAGAAATACGAGATTATTTCTCTCGAGAATTCTTTTCACGGGCGCACGTTTGGGGCCTTGAGCGTGACGGGCCAGCCGAAGTACCGGGCGGACTTTGAGCCTCTGCTGCCGGGCGTAAAGTTTATCGATCGCAACGATGAAGCGGCGCTTGAGGCGGCATTTAGCGAACGAACGGCTGGCATTATTTTTGAGGGGATTCAGGGTGAGGGAGGCGTGTTGCCGGTTGCCGGAAGCTTTGTCGAGAAGGCGAGAGCGTTCTGCGACAAGTTTGACGCGATCATGATTCACGACGGCATACAGTGCGGCATCGGCCGACCTGGCACTTACTTTTCGTATCAGTTGCTGGAACCAGTTGTGTTACCGGATGTGGTTGCTTTTGCGAAGCCGATTTCGTGTGGTTTGCCGATGGGCGGGATTTTGATGAATCAGCGTGCCGCCGATGCGCTGGGGTCGGGGATGCACGGCACGACGTTTGGCGGTGGTCCGCTGGTGTGCAAGGTTGCGCTGGAGTTCTTTGATATTCTCGAAGAACTTTTGCCGCAGATGCGGCGGGTGGGCGAGTATTTCCGTGAAGAATTGCGTGGCTTGCAGGACAAGTACGGGTTTGTGAAGGAAGTGCGTGGGGCGGGGCTGATGATTGGAGTTGAGCTTGATATTCCAGGTAAGCAAATGGTACACGATGGCATTGAGAACGGGTTGCTGTTCAATTGCACGCACGATACGGTGTTGCGCTTTTTGCCGGCGTATATCCTCAAGGAAAAGCACGTCGACAAGTCGATCAAGCTGCTGAAGAAGATTTTCGCGAAGTACTAAACGGGCATTGTCGCGGCTTGGCCGATGATATCGACATCACGCGTGGAGCTACTTAGCGTCGCGACATTTCCGCGATCAGTCATCTGGCGCTACTGAGGCAGGCCGATTATAAGACGGGCTTTGTGGGCAAGTACGGCGTGGGAGGGAATGGTACACCGCGCGATGCTTTTGATGTATCTTCGGGGATCCGGGGCCGGAGCGTGCGGGGCTGACGATTTTGGTGTCGCGAGTTGTGACGATGTGGTGTTGAGTGGCGGCAAGACTAGGACGCGGGAAGTCGGATTGGGCCAAGGATTTTGCCAGTTAAAGCGTTTCAGTAGGATTTGAAAATGGTTTCGTTCCTGTTTTTCGAGTCTGTCCGGATTGCGATCTCCAAACAGCGGATGGGCTACGGACGCACCTGTGGCGTCCGTAGCGACTTGGGAAATTTCAATTGTCAATGAACTCGAGGATGGGGCTTTCG
>JBKJSR010000522.1:0-5020 GCA_046594355.1 Bryobacter sp. | reverse complement strand
TGGTTTGACGCAAAGCCTGCTCGGCGGATTCGACTAATCGCTCATCAATTCTTCGTGGTCTGGCCATGGAGCCAGCTTAGCATTATTAGGCTCATCTTGACTGAGAAGTGGAATTAGGAGCAGTTTTGGGGAGCGGGTCAGATACATCCAAACTGGATGACCATCTGGGATGGGCTTGCCGCACTTCGGCGGGGAAGGAGACCGCGCTCCTCTGGAACGCGACTAGTTGTGTGCGTTTGGGTTATTGTGTGTTTGTGCGCACTACCCTCGACATTGCGGATGAAGCCTACTACATTGCCAAGGCGATAGCCCGGGATCAGAACCGCAGCCTCGGACGGGTGGTTGGCGACCTGATCCTGCAAACGGCGAAGGGAGCGAAAGGCCCCTCCATCACGATGAGCGATTACGGTTTCCCAACATTCCGATGCTCTCAACTCGTGACCACCGAAGACGTCAAGGCACCTGATGACGAAGATTAAGGTCTTTCTGCTGGATTCCAATGTCCTGATCGCACTGGCGACGCCCGAACACAGCCTGAACTCGCGCGCTGCGGTGTGGTTCCGCAAGGGGCACCGATTTGCGACATGCCCAGTCACCCAAGGCGCACTTGTCCGTTTTCACCTGCGCGCCGGTGTGGAGGCGACGGCGGAATCGGCAAAGATTCTGCTGCAAGCCATTGCCGCACTCCCGCAGTATCAATTTTGGCCGGATGATGCTTCTTATCTCGACATGCCAACCACCGGAATTATCGGGTACAGGCAGGTTACCGACGCTTACCTCGTACTGTTGGCGCACAAACACGGTGGGTCCGTAGCCACTATGGACCAGGCGCTGGCGGCCGTTCACCCAGGAACGACACTTATCGCACAACTCCCTTCCCGTTTGTGAATGGCCGGGGGATTCCTATCGGGTGACCTTTTCGCTTCTGGTCTTTCGTCAGGATCTTCTCCAAGCAGCAGCAAGTGTTTCACGTTGCTTGAGTAGCGGTTTAGCCGCCGAATTCGATTTGCATCGATTGGAGTTGGTGTCGGCAGTCGATTAGTCAGGGGGTGATCGTCCCGCCTGCTTTTCTCAACCGCTCAGATCAAACAGCCGTTCCGAATAAAGCGCCGACAGCGGCAGTGCTGGCCATTGCCAATGCACCCCAGAACAGGACGCGGACTGCGCCAACCATCACGCCTGCGCCGCCTGCCTTGGCAGCTACCGCTCCCAAGAGCGCAAGGAAAGCAAGTGAAGTTCCCGAAACCAAAGGAATCAAAATCGTCTCCGGTGTAAAGGTTGTTACGAGGAGAGGGAGTGCCGCGCCTACCGCGAAACTGGCGGCCGACGCTAGCGCCGCCTGAAGCGGCCGGGCGCGGAGAGTGTCGGTGATTCCCAGTTCGTCGCGGGCATGCGCGCCGAGGGCGTCGTGAGCCGTCAACTGTACAGCCACCTGCATCGCCAAAGCCGTGTCGAGACCGCGTGTAACGTAAATCGCGGCTAGTTCTTTGAGCTCGCCTGCACTGTCCGCTTCGAGTTCCGCACGCTCGCGATTGAGGTCGGCCGCTTCGCTATCCGCCTGCGAATATACAGATACGTATTCACCCGCGGCCATTGCACCCGCGCCGGCCACCAGGCCAGCGATTCCGGCGACCAATATGTTACTGTGGGTCGAATTCGCGGCGGCTACTCCGAGAACCAGACTCGCGGTGGAAACGAGGCCGTCATTTGCGCCGAGTACGGAGGCTCTTAGCCAACCAATACGATCTGTGAGGTGACCTTCTTTGTGGATGACATGCATGGTGAAGCCGATTACAACAGGTTAGCGGAATCGCTTTGACCCTGATCGCGTTGCCGATGTTTACGCATTGATGTAGCGCCCGCGTATGACGTCGAGGAAGGCTCGCCGGCGCGGGAATCTGCTCTTCAGGTTTTCGCAGCTCGCGTGAAAGTATTCCGTTTGGCCGATCCGTCTCGCCAGGATCCAGGCACCGTCGATGCCCGCGACGGCATCCCGGTAATCGCCGGCTTTGGCTTCTTCCACTACTTGCCCAGCTGCGTAAAAGTAGGCATCGATACCTTCGCGGCAAGGAGACCTGGTGGCGGCAAAGTCTAGAAAGCTACGCTTGCAGCCCAGCTTGCGGACCAATTCCCAAACCATTGTCCATTCTCCATCTTCAGCATGCACGATCGCTAATTCGGTGCCATCGGAGAGCTTGCCCGATTCCATCCGGCGCTTGATTTGATCGACAATTCTCCCGCGCAATTCGTCCCATTGAGGCCAGCCAGCAGCGGCTGTCCTGAGCAATCGATAGTGAGTGTGCCCACCGGTCTGACGATACAACTCAAGAGCGATATCGACGGCATCGCCCTGGCGGCCCAGGTTCATCAATTGCAGCGTCAGGAATTCGCGAAGCTCATAAGTCTCACTCACGTCAAAGGCGGCGATCCCGTCGCTAGCCCACTGAATGGCGAAGTCCTGTTTGCCTGCCTCAAGGGCCAGTTTGGCCAGCTTGAGATAGTCATTGGGCCGATTCCGGTAGCGGCTCCAAATCGCTATCACTCCATCCCAGTCTTTGCGTTCGCGGGCAAAGCGATCCATTTGGCGCAGAAGGTAAGGTTCTTCCCTTGGGGCGATCCAATAGCGCTGTCCAGCCATTGGAGCAGGCAGATTCTTCCAGGCTTCTTCGACAAGACGCCGGAATTCCGCCTGCCCATCCAGACCCAATAGATCGCTGTAATAGTTCGAGGCATCCACAAAGCAGCGGAACTCTCCCCGCCGCTCGAGATGGAAGCGCACTTGGGCCAGATGGATCGGGTCTGGCGGGGCTTGCCTGCATGCCTTATGATGCAGGGTTGCAATGCGTTGTTCGCGGCTGTAGATGTCTTCACTGTAGAGGACCCGGCTGGCATGCTCAGCGAAGAATGGCAGAAGCTCCCGACACAGGAGAGCGACAGCGGCGGGGTGGCCTTCGTCGCAATACTTCTCCAGTGAGCCAATGGCCTGGTCTAGCCCCTTGACATAGAGCGTCAACTCGCGCCCACTCATCTTGTGGCGGCGATTCTTGACTGCCTTCTCAAAACTTGTCTTGAGAGCCGCGGCGCTCTCGACTGAGCCCGTGCGCTTGGCGGCATAGAGAATCAGGCGTTCCCGCAGGCCTGCTTCTTCGCTGGACCATTCGAGCAAGTGCGACTCCATCTCTTCCGGACTCGCTTCGAGGAAGTGCTTGACTGATTCAGCGATGGATAACTTCGCCGGTTTCCGGTTTCGTTTCGCACCCGATTCACTGCCCTTGCGCCAGGCAAATGCAGCAGCGACGGCGTGCATGCACAACACGCCCTGTTGCCCCGTGGCGCAGTCGCAGGAAAAGTCGAGCATGCCATCGTCGACATTGAGTTTTGGATTGTAGATCCGTTCTACGCGGACTTGCGCCGCTATGCCTTCCGGCTGCTCGCTCCAGTTCAATACATGCTCGTGACAGAAGAGGTCTTCGCCACGATGGAAGTTTTCTTCGCCAGCCATCCGGCGGAGGACAGCATTCGAAACTCCCGCTTCCGCGCCTGCCCGGGACTTCTTTTTCGCCATTCTAAGTGCGACGCTTCTCAGTCGTTAATCTGCGGATCAGATCCACCTCTTCCTGCTTGTAGGGTCGCCCGTCCTTGCGGAAAATTTCATGAAACCACACACTCGGTTCGCGGTCCACATAAGGCTTCTGCCAGGAATCCCAGGGCAGATCGGTTTGGGTTTTTCCCTGCACAAAGCCCCAGTTGTAGGCGGCAACTCCATACTTCGCCGCCACGGGCAGAATCGATTCAAACGTACTTCCCACCCCGCGTGCCATGTACTCCGTGCAGAGCAATGGCCGCTGCAGGCGCTCGAGCCATTTCACACGCTTCTCAAATTCCGGGGCCGCATTGTAGTTATGAAACGAAATGACATCCGACAGGCCCAACAGCATGCGGTCGAGCGGGCTCATCGCCTCATCCTTCGACCAGTCTTTTCCCTGCCACACTCCAACCGTAAGCGGCTGGGTCGGCTTTGCCGCTCTGGCCCAGGCAAATACTGTAGGCATCCATCGTTCGACTTGTTGCGTCTTGTTGGCCAATTCGCTTGCCTTGTAACTATTGCCGTTACCATTGTCCGCTTCATTCCATAGATCCCAGGCCAGCACGCGGTCATCCTTGGCGAAGGCCGCAATCACACCGGTGACGTAGGCTTCGAGTTTTGCGAATTTTGCAGGGTCACCAAGCGTCTCGGCCCCAGGGCTCTGCATCCACCCCGAATTGTGTACCCCAGGCTTTGGGGGCCGCTGCTTGCCCGCCTTCGGGTTCGGGTCCCATACCGAATCAAAAAGGACGAACATCGGACGTATTTTGTGCCGTTGGCAGATTCCGAGAAAGGTCTTGATGCGTTTGACAAAGCCACCGGAGTCTGTGCTCCACAAGAGGTCATGCAGAAAAACTCTTGCCGTGTTCAGGCCGATTCCCGCGGCAAGTTTCAACTCGCGATCTATGGCCTTGGCATCAAAAGTATCTGCCTGCCACATCTCCAATTGATTAATTGCATAGGCCGGTGCGTAATTGCAGCCCACCAGCCAAGGCTGCTTCTTGTACCAGCTCCAAGCCTGATTCTCCGACCAACGCCCTTCTGGCGATTGCCCCGCCAAGCGCGCTGCGAGCGGAGCCAACAGAAAGCTTCTACGATCGATGTTCATTCTCGAATCATATCCCTAGCGCTTCGACCGTCAAGACCGGCTAACGGTTGCGGCCCGGTATCGCGGAAGCAGCGTAATCGGCTGCCGGCATGCTACGCATTTAAGCGATCGGGGCAGTACCAGCACTTCAGCAGCCAAGGGTAGCGAGAGTTGAAGGCAATTGCGGATCGGCCATCGCAAGGAATACCCGGTGCGGGAATTGCGCGCCTTGACGGATGCACGGGTTCGTGAGTCTGTGGTCGAAACTGGTGTGACGTCGACCAACTACCGTCGCTCAGATCAGCAGCGGTTGAGAGATCAGGAAGCACGCGCCGGAGCGGTCTTCG
>JBKJSR010000325.1:0-4244 GCA_046594355.1 Bryobacter sp. | reverse complement strand
TCGACGATGATCGAAGGGCTTGCGGTAGGCGCAATTCTGCAAATGTCAACAGGGCAACAAGCAACCTGGACAACCTGTGAGAGCTCGCCTAGCGCAACGCCGCCGCCAGAGCCATCTCAAGCTTCTTCAAATGGGCTAGTTCGCCTTCCAAACTGAGTGTCTCCAGCGCCGCCGCCGCATCGGCCACCACGGCGCGCGCCCCATTCTGATTCGAGTTTCGCGTCGCCTTTCCCGGCGGCACGATCGTATCGGCCCAGGCATTCAACTCCGCAATTAACACCCGCTTATCCTTCGCCGCCGTGATCCTCTGGATGACGCCGCGCACAGCCTCAAGCATGGCTTTCCGCCGGTCGACCAACGCGGCCACCTTCGCCGTCTCACCTGCCGATGAGCCATCTCCGTAAAGTGCCGCCGTGAGCTTTACATAATCCGGCACCGCGCCAACGGTCATGCTCTGCACACGCGATGCACGCTCCTCCCCAGGCTTCACCGGCTGGCCGTTCACCTCATCCACAATGAACGTGTAAAAGCTGCCGGGATAGCCCACCAGCTCAATGCTGTAAGCCACCAGGGGCGTGGAATGATTGTTCTTAACCCGGAACACACTGCCGGCATCCACGGCGTCCGTATGCAACTCCGGCAAAGCCACCTGCCCGAAACACGCCAACGCGAAACAGGCGACAATCCGCCTCATTTTTTCTCCGTAAACTGGCTGTACAAATCAGCCACGCTCATCTCCGCCGGATGGATCACGAGTCGCCAGGTAAATGCAAGTTTCTGCCCCTTACTGAGCTTCGTGATATTTTCCTCAGCCGCCGGATCGAACGATTTCTGCCCAAACGGATTCAAGCTGAACATCCCGTAATCGCGTGCGTGCCAATAGGTCGGAAAGTGCGGATTCCCTGGATGATCCATGATCGCCACACCCAGCTTCTCCCCATCCAGTTCCGCTTGATAATCCACCCACTTCGCGCGCTTGCCCCAGATCTTCACCATGCCCGCACGACCCTCGGAATCCGTCATTTTCATGCCGCGTCTTTCCGTAAATGCCTCGCCCAGCCGGATGGCAAACGCGCCTTCTTTTGTATCGCCCAGCGTAACGTCCGTAGCCGCAGTCAGCGTGACTTTCGTATCCACCACCCGTATCTTCGCGTCCCCCGAAAATGTCATCTCGCGCGATTCCATCAACAGGCTTTTGCCATCGGGGTCCTGCCAATCCAACAGCGCCGTCAGCGTTCCAGCCCCATCCTTCCACTTCACACTCTTGACTACAATCTTTCCGATCTTGCCTTTCTTATAGGACGGGTCATTTTCCCAAAACTTCACGCCATTCACATCGTCATAGCTGAACCACAACCCGCGATGGTGCAAATGATCCCGGCTCTCCCCCGGCACAATTTCCATTGGAAATTGCCGTGTCACCACCTTGCCGGAAGCGGACCGCAAAGGTGCCAGAAAAGGCTTGTTCGCGTCCCCTCCATAGTGGAACACCGCGAACGGCTTGCCCTCCACCGCAATCGCCACATCTTCCGCCGTAAAGCGGACCTGCGCGGTCAGTGCCGTCGCAGCCAGGAACATCCAGAATCGAGAATTCATCGCAAAATCAGTTTACGTGAAGCGCGCGTACAACGCCTCTATACCTTCGCTTGCCGGAACGTCGCTTCCGATTTCAACCGGATCTCTTTGGCGAGTTCGAAAGGGTCGGCCATTTGGTATTTCGACAGGAACAGCTCAACTGAGATCGGACCTGAGTAGCCGTGATCTACGAGCTTGTGCAGAATTTTGGCCAGCGGCGCGACGCCATCGCCGGGAACGACGCGGGATTGCAGATCGAGCAATTCGCGGGGCAGGTCCTGCGTATCGTTCAGATGGGCATGAATGATCTCGCCAGGCCGGATCAAGTCCATATCCTCCATCTTGCTGGGACCAGACCAGAAGTGATAGCAATCGAACAAGATACCGAAGTTCGGATGCGCAGCCTCACGATGAAGCCGGAGCGCCGTCGTCAGCGACGCCATGAAGGTTGAGCTTCGCACAAACTCGGCGGCCACTTTCAATTGAAACTGTCGCGCGACCTCGGCGACTTGGCGAATGTTCTGCGCGCCTTTGGCATAGTCGTCCGCGTTGAATTTGGCGTCGGTGACGCACGGCGAATAGACCAACGGCGCGCCGAGTTCGGCAAACTGCTCACAGCGTTTTTTGAACGCCTCGAGATTGTCTGCAAATTTCGGATTTGGCTCCCAAAGCCCTGTAGTGCCGATGGCACCAGAAACAACCTTAAGGCCATTGTCGGTCAATACCCGCTTTGCGCTGGCCAGCGTATCATTTTTCAGAAAATCATCGAGCAGCCCGGAGGAGGGCTCGACATTTTTGATACCGGCCTTGGCCCAGCCTTCGAGGGACTTGCGATAGCCCGCCCCGGCGGAAGTGAATTGATGAATGCTTAGTATCATTTTTCGAGTAGCTGCCCCGGCACCTTCGGCGGCCAGTGCGAGAGGCGTCAGTAGAACGGTTCTGCGTGGCAGCATAAGCAATACCATATCTCAAGCAGGCAGCCGCCGCTCCACGCCGCATCGCGGCCCTTGCCATGAGATTCTATTTCCAACGGCTATGCTCAATCGACGACTATTCCTCTGTGGCGCTGCTTCTTCGTTGCTGCTGCGTGGCGACGTCCCGGTGCGCGCCATCACCAAGGGTCCGAAGCACCATTGGTTTGGCTACTACGACAAACTCGAATTCGATTCCACCGGGCGCTACGTTTTGTCGAATCAGGTGGACTTCGAACACCGCAGCCCGCAGGCCGGCGACACGATCCGTGTCGGAATGATTGACTTGCAGGATAACGACCGTTGGACCGAGCTAGGCGAAAGCCGCGCCTGGAATTGGCAACAGGGCTGCATGCTGCAATGGCTTCCCGGCTCGCGTGACGAAGTGATTTGGAACGATCGCCTGGATGGGCAGTTCGTGTCTCATATCCGAAACGTGCGCACCAGCAAGACCCGCACTCTGCCTGGGCCTGTCTACAGTGTGAGTCCCGACGCCAAGTGGGCCGTCTATCCGGACTTCCGCCGCTTGAATCAGATGCGTCCAGGCTACGGCTACGCGGGTGTGCCAGATCCCTTCGAAACCGATCTGGCTCCTGATCGGACTGGAATCTGGCGCATGGATCTGAAGAGCGGCAAACAGAATTTGTTGCTGTCCTTTGCCGATGCGGTAAAGGTTCCCAATCAACACTCGCCATGGGAACCCACCGCCAAGCATTGGTTCAATCACCTCTTGCATTCGCCCAGCGGCGACCGCTTCATTTTCCTGCACCGTTGGCGTGGTCCCAAGCAGGGCGCAGGCTTTGGCACGCGAATGTTCACCGCCAACGGCAGCGGCAAGGACCTCTTCGTTCTTGATCCGTACGGAGGGACATCCCACTTTATCTGGCGCGACCCGCAGCATGTTTTGGCGTGGGCCAAGCATCCCTCGCATGGCGAGAAGTTTTATTCGTATCGGGACAAGACAGAACTTGTCGACGTCGTCGGCAAGGATGTGATGACGCTGAACGGGCATTGCACCTACCTGCCAGGCAACAACTGGATCCTCAACGATACCTATCCGCAAAAGGACGTTCAATCCCTCTACCTGTACGAGGTCGCAACAGCCCGCCGGGTTCCGTTAGGCGGCTTCGCGTCGGCCCCACCGTACCGGGGAGAGTTCCGCTGTGACTTGCATCCGCGCTTTAGCCCCGATGGCAAGAAGGTGGCCATCGACTCCGCCCACGGCGGCAACGGTAGGCAGATCTACCTGGTGGATATTTCTGGAGTAGTGTAGGCAGAATCACTGCTGACAGCGGAAGTATAATTATTAAGAGAGCTAACGAAAATCCTTATGGCCGACTTATCAACATTCTTCAAAGAATCCGACTCGAGTTTGGGCGTTTTCCATCCCAAGCACTACATCATAGCGACTTTTCCAAAGTACTCCGCAGCGAAAAATGCGCATCAAGCTTTACTGGACACCGGTATTCCAGAGGATGAAGTCAAGTTAGCCACTGGCGAAGAGTTCCTCGAATTCCATAAGCAGTTTGGCGAGGACGCGGGTATATGGGGTAGCCTAATGAGGCCCCTCTCCAGGTTCATTGGGACCGAGGCTGCCAATGCCGACCTGAGTGTGGAACAAGCCAAAGAAGGCGCGGGCTTCATCGCCATCCACAGCCCCACCGAGCCAGAGGCCTTAAAGAATATGGAAGTCATGAA
>JBKJSR010000276.1:0-4561 GCA_046594355.1 Bryobacter sp. | reverse complement strand
CACAATCTGCGACCATGATGTTTGATGACAGCCCTCTGTGAAATGGCCACTGTGGATGAAGTTCGCATCTACATCAAGGCCGCGCAAACTATATCTTTGAACGTTACCTCCGACCTCATGGAGATGCAGCTCTTCAGCAGCTCCGGGGGCCTCATCGGCAAAATCAGGGACATCCTTTTCGCTAAGTGGAATGAAGGTGCCCTTCCAATTCAACCCGGCCAGCATGACAATACCGTCTTCGTCGCCAACCCTGTCAAGATCTATTACGCCGCCAGTCTGATCGATTGCGAAGTCTTCGCTCACCTCCGCATCGGAATTGAGCGCTACTACGGCGAACTCAGCGATGCCCAGGCAGCCATGCTCAAGGGCGAAGGACCACAAGTCGATCTGCCATCCATCGAAGAAGGTTGGCGCAAAGTCGAGGCCGACGAGCAAGTCGACCCGGAGATTACTTTCGAAGGCGTCCGCTCTTACTAACCAGCTTGCACCGTATGTAAAATGGCATGGATCGCCCGTGCATGCTCGGCAAAGATCACGGTCCAGTCAAAGCACTTTTCCGCTCGTGCCTTTCCTTGCCGTCCAAGCATCTGCCCCAGTTCACGGTCCCGCCACAAAATCTCGATCTTACTCGCGAGGTCGACTGCACCTCCTGGTCGCGCCAGCAATCCGTTGACTCCGTCTTCAACTACGCTGTGGATACCTCCACTGGCCGTCGCCACGACCGGTAGAACACTCGCGGAGGACTCGCACAAAACCCGTCCCATGGTTTCCACATCGCGCAACCCTGTCTTCGGATGTACCACCTCGATGCTCGAGAGCACAAACGCATCGCTTGCCCGCAGGTAGTCCCGCAGCTTCTTGTGCTCCACATAACCCAGCAATTCAACTAAGGCATCCAGCCCGGATGCGGCAATCCAATTTTCCAGAAGTTCCCGCTGCACCCCGTCGCCGGCAATCAACAGCCGCACATGCACTTGTTTACTGCGCAGCAATGCAACCGCCTCAAGCAAAGTCTTCAGCCCCTTCTTCTCCACCAGCCTGCAAGCTGTCAGCAAATAGAACTCGCCCTCGGCCATCCCCAACTCTCTTCGCCCGCCCACGCCGCCCGCGAAAAATCGCACATCGACGCCTCGCAACTTCTCGCATCACTCCAGCCCTTCGCTCCAGCATCATGCCCTCAAGCCCAACCGGCCAATTCCACCGCTTCCACTTGCGGTACAAGTACCTCTCTACCCAAGGCAGATCGAGAAGCCTGCTACCCATCACGAATGGCCAGGCGATCCAAGGCCGCAGCACATCGTTCCCCGCACTCCGGCAAAACACTGGCACACCTGTCCTCGATCCCAACTCACCGTAATAGACCGTCGACGAATAGATCAGAGCGGCCTTCATCGCTTGTGCCAACTGGGCCAGCTTGCGGAGATTCGCCTGATACGCCACTCGCGACATCACCCGGTGTACAACAAACGGCAGCTCAACTCAAGCGCATGCGTCTGCATCCCGCCAAACGACGGCGGAAATTCTGTCAGCACCAGTAGCAAACGTTTGGTCATTGTTGGGGTTAATATAGAAGTATAGTTTTGAGGTTGGCTCCTGTCGGTATGTCGATGAGAATGGCTGGCGCGGATTCCCTCATGAACGATCAATAGCAGTACACAGTTTAGGAGATACGATGACGAATATTTACGTGGGGAATCTCTCCTTCCGTACGACTGACGCCGATTTGGAAGCAGCCTTTGCTCCCTTTGGCGCAGTCCTTAAAGCGGCGGTCGTGCAAGAACGCGAGACCGGCCGTAGCCGTGGTTTTGGTTTCGTGGAAATGCAGAATGCAGATGAAGCGCAGCGCGCTATCGCGTCCATGAATGGTAAGGACGTTGGGGGCCGTGCGCTTCAGGTAAATGAAGCACGTCCACGGGAAGAGCGTGGGCCGGGTGGCGGCGGTGGTGGTGGGCGCGAGCGCCGCGAACCCCGCTGGTAACTATTTCACTTTCGACTTGAATCCGGGCGGAGGAGCAATCCTCCGCCCTTGTTGTTGGTGCGCCGAGCATGTTCGACAGCTTGAAGGTGAAAGTCCTTTTCACAACCTGATGGAGGTGAAGTGATAGCGAAGCGCAAGGGCGTCTTGTGAATCATAAAGTTCACATCGGCCGGGCGCGGGGCCGAAAATGGGGGAGCGGAGTTGTTAACACACGGTTGCGGGTAGCGAGCCGGGGCGGAAATGGCTAAAGGATCTGACTCACCTGGAGAGTCAGGCGATAGGGAAGGACGCGCTCCGGGAGCCTTGGCTGGAACCGATCAGGCGCGGACGGCCACAACCTCAAGGTACTCGGATTCGACTGAGGTTCCGCCATCGCCGGCCTTGTTGTGCTCCGACCACAAGCGCTCCAAATCACTTCGCAAGTCGGCTTGCTTATCCGCGTCGAGCGAGGCAAAGGCGCGATGGGTTGGACCATAGTAAACGCGGAAGAACTCGACTACTTCGGACGGTGGAAAGGGGTACTTCAATGGATACATTTTCCGCGTTATCTGAATGCCGGCAATCCCCTCGCGAAGACGCTCGCGCACGGTGGCCTCGTCGCCCCAAAGCAAGGGGGAAGGCATGCCCGCCGGCGGTGGAACATGCCGGCCGTTGGTCTTGAACATCTGGCCGATGAATCCGCCCGGCGTCCAATTTCCCATGACAATACGCCCGCCGGGCCGACACACGCGGACGAGCTCGGCCGCTACCCGCTCAGGCCGGGGCGCGAACATCGCGCCGATCAGACTGAAGACGACATCGAAGGCCGCGTCTTCATACGGGAGGTCCTCGGCGTCGCCCTCTTCGAAGCGAATCGCCAGCCCCTCCTCTTTCGCGCGGGACTGCGCCTGCCCGATCAAGTTTGTGGCAATGTCGATGCCCGTAACCGTGGCACCGGCGCGAGCAGCCGGAAAGGCGAGCTGACCCGCGCCGCACGCTACATCAAGGACACGCTCGCCTGGGACGATTTGAAGGCTGGGGAAAAATTCCATGGCCCCCGCTTCTAAAAACTTTGCGAAATGACCGTAGTCGCCCGCCATCCACATCGCTTTCAGGCGGCTTTTGAGGGCTTCCATTTCCGGTGTCATCGACATGTTTTTTCTCCTTGTGGTTTTTTCAACCCCGATGCCAGATACCTTATCATTCCTCGCAGGCTGCCAAGGTAGGGAAGTGCGCGGAGGACCTGGCGGTGAAATCAGGCAGCCGGGCCTTACTTACCGCAAGATCAATAGGGCTTGTAGTTGACAGTTGATAACTGTACACTTGAACCTCCTGCCAGAAAGGCAGACAACCAGAAAGGTTACAAAATGACACTTCGTAAACATGAAGCGTTGCATGCTATCAGGTACGCCAGGATTTTATCTGTACTGGCCGGACTTGTGCTCGGCGCGAATTCGTTGGCCGCGATCGACATTAGCGGGACCATATCGAGCACGCTTACCATCACCGAGGATAGCCAGCTTGTGGGGAATGTGAACTGCACGGTTGCCGAAGCTCCGTGTATCCTAATCGGCGCATCGGATGTGCGGCTAAAACTAAATGGTTTCAACCTCACCGGTCCGGCAACTCCCCCAGCCAATTGCCTCACCCCCGCGAATTTTCTCCCGGCGGATGGCATCAGCATGTCCGGAAGAAGGAACGTGTCGGTTCTGGGGCCAGGGATCGTTGAGAGGTTTCGTAGGCATGGAGTGTTTGTAAATACCAGCACCGAGGTCAGTGTCGGGCAAGTGACCGTCTCTTACAACTGCTTCAGTGGAGTCTTCCTGGGAGTTACGACGGAAAGTAATGTTGAGGATAACGTTTTAGTCCGGAACGGAACGGCTTCGGCGGGAAACCCTTGCGGGGGGAACTGCATAACCAATTCCCACTCCAATGTGATCAGCCGAAACGTGATTGGCGGCAATGGTTCGGCCGAACCCAACAACGATTTCGGAATCGGGCTGGTGGGCACCAGCAGCTTCAACGAGATTGAGGACAACACCGTGATGGGGAACACGAACGGGATTCTGATTCAGGCGGGTGCGCGCTCCAACGTATTACGCAGGAACATTGTTGTGGGTAACCCGCCCATCCAAGTGAATGCGACCTTTGGCGACTTCGGGGGCGTGGATATCCAAAATCTTGCTCCGACGGGTGCCAACTGGATGGATGGAAACGTCTGCCTGTCCTACACCGGCGTTGAGCCTTCGCCCTGTTCCTACCGGTGGAAGATCGGGGGAGGCGCGGGAGTGAACTGAAACGTATTTCCGGGTCACATGGCCGGCGGGTGCCAAGCGACCCGGACCCGAATTGAGCGACCAGTTCACGATGCCGCATTTGCAGGGGTCGAGTTTGATCTCTTGCCCGGCGTGGACCCAGGGGAGATTCTGAGTGATGAACTGGAAGAAATTGGTCTTTCGGTGTAAGGGCTTGCTGCTGTAATCGAAGTGCCGCCGCTAAGAGGCTTCGGTGCTCTCTTGCAGCATGTCCAGAAACGCCTTTGCGGCGCGGCTCATTTTGGCGTTGCGGCGGTGGATGATGCCGAGGGGGCGGATCAGGCTGGGG
>JBKJSR010000160.1:0-4864 GCA_046594355.1 Bryobacter sp. | reverse complement strand
GGAAAACAACTAGCGGAGATGGCTGTGTTGCGCAAGGCGAAATGGACGACCGCTGAATTGGTCGAGGATGGACTTGAAGTGCAACAACGTCGCTTTTAACCTAGGATCATCGGTCTTGGTTCCGTAGCTGAAAAAAAATTTCCGGAACACAATTCATCTCAACCACCTTCGTACAATAGACGGCTCGCGAAGCATTGCAACGCGCTTGGCCGGTCACGCTGCTTGCCCGGTTTGCACCTCGCCAACGCGAGAACCTGATGAACGAGTTATTCGGCGAACCACAGCGACCGCTGGAACTGGATCTTCAAGGCTCGCTGGTGGATGCCGACATGAGTATGTATTACATTTGGCTCATTCAGCAGCGGCTGTCCGATGCACAGTTGCGAGAGCAGCTTGCGAAGTTTTCCTAAAGCGATCTTGTGGGACCAAGACCGGTGTAAGTCAGGCGGTGACAGCCCCGCTTACATCTTCATTTTCATGGCGCAACCCGCGTGCATCTTTGCCATGGAAAGAAGGTGTGTGTTGATGCTAGTGGCCAAGGTGGCGACTTTTTTCGCATCTGGCGAAGACATTTCAACTTCCTGCTCCAGAGACTTGAGCTGCATGGCAAATTCCGCCTGATGGGATTCCATTTTTGGCATCATCGTCTTCATCCTGGTCTGCATTTCAGGGCTCTGCATTTTAGAACTCATCGTCTGCATGTGTTCCTGATGGTGCTGCTTCATCTGGTCGAAACTTCTTCGCATCTCGGCAACTGCGGAGCGGGCGAATGCTACATTCACGGGCTTGGCGGCGGAAGTTTCCGCCTGTAGAGCCTTTGCGAACACGGCAAGATTTTGATGGTATGCCATCGCGAGAACGTGATGAGGCTCATTCGCCATCATGCCCTCTTTGTGCATCCCGGATTTCATCGCGTCTTTATGCCCGGCATGGTCCACTTGCGCTGCACTCGTCGCCATCGCACTGAAAGCGCCCAGCGAGAGCGTAACAAGAATTGTCGAAATTGTGTTCTTTATCATTTTTCCGTTTCCTTTTTTTTAAATTGAACTATCCTGCACTCCGGCTGGGACCTCCACAAGCCCCGGCCGAACGTACAGGAGCGCTACCTGAGCAAAGTGCGTTAGCACGCGCCAGGTTGCGCTTACTTGGTGGAAGTGGCTTTTTGCCCCTTAACCTGTAACTCGTTTACAACTTGTGCCACATTAGGAATAGCCGCCGCAGCCTTTTCCGCTTGAGTTCGCCTAGCCTGCGAATTGACCTCGCCAGTGAGCGTCACCACCAAATTTTTCACGCTGAACTTGACATCATCGCGAAACTTCTCTTTGATAAACGCCGCTTCCAGATTGCTCTCGATGGCATCATCGAGGGCAGAGTTCACTTTCTTTGCATCCGCCTCGCCGCCAATTGGAATCACTGCAATCTGATTGGCGACAACTTGCATGCCCGAGAACGACCTGGCAATCGATTCGGCTTGCGCTTTGTCGCCGTCCACGGCGACCTGCCCCCCTAGAGTCACGACACCCTTATCCCTGTCTTGACTCACAGAAACGTCTTTTAGATTGGCCTGAGCCAGCGAGGTGCGTATGCTCTCGGTAACGTCCGCAGCTTTCGTAGGCGCTGAGGTGCAGCCAACCAGAATTCCAGCGATCAGGACTGCCGTCACAACCAAAAACGGTTTTAAGATTTTCATAATAGTTCCTTTGACAACAAAAGCATTTCAAGAAATTAAAGAGCAACTCAAGTACCTAAGTGATCTGGAGTTTGAATTCCTTTGAAAATTTAGGTTTTACCGGCGCTGTAGCGCGTCGAGAGCGCCCGATAGCCTTATGGTGAGTGACGAAATATCGTCAAGCGACCGAGTGGCGTCATACTTTTCAGAAGATTCAAACTGCGGCGGCGAAAGCCAACGGCAAATTGTGAAATTACATTCAGAGCAGCTCTGAGGGCGGTCTTGACTATGCGCTGTGCGGTGCATCCACTTTTAACCAAGCGCAAAGTATCGATTCATTTCCGCAATTTCGAGACTGGGCCTTCAAATGCTTGAAATTGGTGTACCAACTTCAGCCAGATCACCAGATCGGGCAGCCGCCACAATTTCAAACAAGGAATATAATATGTCAAGTAAACAAACAGCCGTGTACGGCATCTATCACAATCAGGAACAAGCGTCACATACTGTCGACTCCCTATTGACAGCGGGCTTCTCGAATGACGACATCTCCGTGCTGCTGCCCGACAGCAGCAGTACCAAGGATTTTGCCCACGAAAAGAATACAAAGGCTCCCGAGGGGGCAACTGCCGGAGTTGCGACGGGCGGAGCGATTGGTGGAACGCTAGGATTGCTGGCCGGGGTCGGTGCCCTCGCAATTCCGGGTGTAGGCCCGCTGATTGCCGCTGGTCCGATCATGGGCGCTCTTGCCGGTCTGGGCGTTGGCGGCGCGGTTGGCGGATTGATTGGGGCCTTGGTCGGTATGGGCATCCCCGAGTACGAAGCCAAGCGCTACGAGGGACGCATCAAAGAGGGTGGAATCTTGCTCTCGGTTCACTGCGATACATCCGAAAACATCAGTAGGGCGAAGGAATTGCTGAAGCAGACCGGCGGTCAGGACATCGCTTCCTCGGGCGAAGCAAGTGCAGATTACCCAGTCGAGCACCAGAGAGCGGCACACAGTTAAACTCGATCCTTTGGGATGGCTAATGAAACGGGCCTTGAGTTTCGGGCAATGCTCCGTGCTTCCGGGTACGGCAATTGAAAGAGGCAGCAATGAATAAGATAATTGGGATGATTCTGATAGGGCTAGGACTTATCGGCCTTGTTTGGGGAGGGTTTACGTATACGACACGGGAAAAAGTGATCGATATCGGCCCGATTCAGGCGACGCGTGATCAGACCCATACTGTTCCTCTGCCTCCGATTGCAGGGGCGTTGGCGCTCATTGGCGGTATTGCGCTCTTAGTTGTAAGTACGAAGAAGTAGCATCGGCTCCACTGCCGATGCTCTGAAATCAAGAACAGAAAGATCAATCATGTTAGTACTCATTATCGTTTTGGTGCTGCTATTCGGTGGCGGCGGCGGGTATTACGGTCATAACCGTTGGGGCGCAGGCGGTGGGGTAGGGGTAGGACTGGGGACGATTCTGCTGATCCTCCTATTAGCCTACCTGCTTGGCGTTGTTCGCTAAGCTGTGCGAGCCGCCCGGCATCGCGGACCCGCGCACAGGCAACAGACTATATTTCGAAGAACAGAGGGATGCAATGGAAGCAAAACGCTCCACAGACTCCAAACACGAACATCGCCCGTTTGTGTCAGACATTGAGGAACTGCGTCGGCGTGCGCGCCAGCACATGGAAATGGGTGCGGTGACAAGCGGCTACAGTGCGGACCGGGAAACGGTAATCCGCATCCTGAATGAGGTTTTGGCGACGGAAATCGTGTGTGTTCTGCGATACAAGCGCCATTACTACATGGCGACGGGGATACACGCACAAGCGGTAGCCGAAGAGTTTCTCGAGCATGCCAAAGAGGAGCAGGAGCATGCGGATATCGCCGCTGAGAGGATCACCCAATTGGGCGGCGAACCGGACTTCAATCCTGCGGGGTTGGCCACCCGGAGCCATTCTCAATATGTCGAAGGCACCTCGCTTTTGGATATGGTTCGCGAAGACCTGATCGCTGAACGCATCGCTGTCGACTCTTACCGTGAGATCATCCGCTATTTAGGGGACGACGATCCTACCACCCGCATCGCAATGGAACAGATCATGAGCAAAGAAGAGGAACACGCCGATGATATGAAGAAGCTGCTAGATACGTTAAGCAAGCATGAAATCGCCGTCGATCATGTCTAACGCGGACTGCCGACAATAGAAATGATTCAGGTTATTAGATTCCTTCCGGAGACACGACAATGAGTTTCATTACGGCCAAAGACGGCACACAGATTTATTACAAAGATTGGGGCACGGGAAAGTCGGTGGTGTTTAGCCACGGTTGGCCATTGAACTCGGATAGCTGGGAAGCGCAGATGATCTTCCTCGCTTCGCGAGGCTTTCGTTGCATTGCACACGACAGGCGCGGCCATGGCCGATCTAGCCAGTCCTGGACGGGCAACGACATGGACACTTATGCGGATGATCTGAACACTCTGATCGAGACTCTCGACCTCAACCCGACGGTACTGGCCGGGTTCTCTGCGGGTGGGGGTGAAGTTGCCCGTTATATTGGCCGCTATGGGAGCAAGCGGGTGGCAAAAGTAGCTCTCATAGCTGCCGTTCCACCGCTCATGCTGAAAACAGCAGCCAATCCCGGCGGCTTGCCCATCGATAAGTTCGATGAGATCCGTGCCGGGTCTATTGCCGACCGTTCGCAATTCTACAAGACAATTGCGAGCGGACCGTTTTTTGGCTTTAACCGGCCGGGCGCGAAGATTTCGCAAGGTTTGATCGACAAGTTTTGGCTTTACGGGATGCAAGCCGGCCACAAGAATACATTCGATTGTATCCAGGCCTTCTCGGAGACCGACTTCACCGAAGACCTAAAGAAAATCGATGTGCCGACACTCGTTATCCATGGTGACGACGACCAGATCGTGCCGATCGGCGCTTCGGCTCTAGCCTCATCCAAGCTTGTCAAGGGGGCGACACTGAAGGTCTATCCCGGCGCACCGCACGGCATTACGGATACACACAAGGACCAGATAAATTCCGACCTGCTGGAATTTATCAAATCCTAAGCAAACTTCTCAAGTTCTTTCACGGATTCCCCCGCCATGCTTTGCAAATTGTTGCCATGGCGGGGGAACTGTTTGGCCGCCCAGAAGCCGCTTCGCTGAACTCCTTGCCGTAGGACTCTCGTGACAGCGAC
>JBKJSR010000132.1:0-4008 GCA_046594355.1 Bryobacter sp. | reverse complement strand
TTTGTGAAGCACCTTGGGCTGCAAGTCGTTGGTTAGAGTTTGTCCCTTAATTTTGCCAGCGAATGCTTGAAGGCGGTTTTTGTGATTTCGGCACGATACTCGGCCAGTTTTTTGCCTAGCTCGATTGTTTTTGCGATGGGTGTGAGATCGACTCCGTGCAACGTCATGAGGTTGGCCTTGATGCGTTGGTCCGTGCGGATGAGCTTGGGGTCCTGCACGGCGATTTGCGCTTCATAATAGACATCGTCGTGGATCCTGTTTCTGGTGTGAGCCGCGCGGTCGGATTTTTCGCCAGGCCCCGGAGTTTTGTCGATCTGCACGATCCCTTGCGACTTGAGGAACTCAAAGCTCCATGGGTCTTGCGAATAATACTCGCGGAGATAGTGGACGCGTGCAGCCTCACCCTTCCACTTCATGTTCAGCGCCTTGGCCACTTTTTCCATCCCTGCCTGATTGCCGCCGCTATCGCCGAGCAGAATGATATCCCGAAAGCCGTGCGTTTTGTAGCTGCGGCAAATGTCCGTGAGGAGGGCCTCGAAGGTGGCGGCTTCGAGACTGATCGTTCCGGGATAGCGCATGTGTCCGGTTGGCTTCGGTTCGATCGCGCCTTCAGGTACGAACTTGACGATGGGGGCAATCAGGGTGTTTCCGATGGCCTTGGCAATGTATGGAAGCACGGTTTGCAGGACGTAGTTGTGTTTGCCGGCGGCGACGTAGGGGCCGTTCTGTTCGACCCCGCCTGTCGCGATTATGATCGTTTTTTTGCCGCCCTTTATGGCGTCGCGCATCTCCATCCAGGTCAGCTCTTCGGCCCATAAACTTTCTACTGCGGCGATGGGGCGAGGCGTGTCGATTGCGCCCAGATCTTGAGCGCACGCGGTAGAGATGAGGGCGAGGGAGGCTACAAGAGTCGTGAGTTTCCGCATGACTCTGAGCTTAGCAATGGTTAGCGCAGGCCTTTTTGTTTGAGGTAGGCGATGAGGGCGGCGGGGTTGTCGGTGATGATGGCGTCAACGCGTGCATCGATCAGAATGTCCCAAATTTTCGGTTCGTTGGCAGTCCAGGAAACGACTTGTAAGCCGAGTTTGTGGGCTTGCTCGACATGAGCCTTATCCGTTAAGCGATAGTGTGGGCTGACGATGCCGAAGCCCGCCGCGTGGGCTTCCGAAATGTAGTCTTTGTTGGGGAGCGCCCCGGTGTTGCCCTCCGGGTAGAGGGCGGAAAGACGGACATGCGGGGCAAGCTTTTTGGCGGCGCTCAGGGTGCGCCAGTCGAAGCTTTGGAGGATCAGACGCGATTCCAGATTGTGCTTGCGCACTTCATCGATCACCAACTTTGCAAAGATTTCCGGAGTAGGAGTGAACTGGGGTTTAGACAGAAAGATTTTGGTTTCGACGTTGAGGTCGACCTTCGCGTTTTGGGCCAGCTTGAGGACTTCGGCGAAGGTGGGGACTTTGGTGCCGATGATCGTTTTTTGAGTGGGAAAGTCGGGGTTTTGTCTGGCACCGCAATCCCAGAGACGCAGTTGTGCGAGAGTCATTTCGCGGATGATGTGGGGCGATTTGGCGGGCCCCGAGCAAATTTTTGTGTTCATCTCCGGGTCGTGACTGACCACGAGGATGTTGTCTTTGGTCACAGCGAGGTCGAGTTCGATTGCGTCTACGCCCTGGGCGATGGCGTATTCAAAGGCGGGAAGCGAGTTCTCGGGCAATACGGCACGAGCGCCGCGGTGGCCGTGAACGAGGATGCTGGAAGCGGCAATCATGTGAGTGGCGATCAGGAGCAAAACTGCAAGTTTCATCTGAACACAGGATATACTCGGACTGTTTCAAACCATTGACAGGAGGGGCCGACTTGGATCGCAGGCAGTTTTCACGGGCGACGGCAATGAGTGCGTTGAGCTATTCGCAGGTGATGGGTGCGAATGAGCGGACGATGGTGGGCTACATTGGCCTGGGGAATCGTGGCGGCCAGATACACGACGGGTTCCTTGAATATGGGGATGCGCGCACGGCGGCGATTTGCGACCTGAAGACTTCGTATCTGGATCTGGCGGAGAAGAAAGCGAAATACCGTGGGCACGATACGCCGAAGCGCTATGCGGACTGGCGCAAGTTAATTGAGGACAAGACTCTCGATGCCGTTGTGATTGCGACGCCCGACCACTGGCATGCGCTGATGATGATTGAGGCGTGCAATGCCGGCAAGGATGTTTATTGCGAGAAGCCGCTGAGTTTGACGGTGGCCGAGGGGCGGAAGATGGTGGATGCGGCCGAGCGGAACAAGCGCGTGGTGCAGGTGGGGATACACCGGCGTAGCGCGAAGTTTTTGCAGGAAGCGGCGGCTTATGTGCAGAGTGGGGCGCTGGGAAAGATTACGCTGGCGCAGGGCTGGCATTTGACGAATGAATGGCCAACTGGATTGGGGTCGGCTCCAGAGGGTCCGCCGCCGGGCGAGGCGGAGTGGGATGCGTAGCTGGGACCGTCGTCGAAAGTACCGTATAACCGGAACCGCATGTATTACAACTTCCGCTGGTTCTATAACTACTCGGGCGGGCAATGCGCCGAAGGCCGTGACGGTGATGGGCGGCAAGTATGCGATAGAAGACAATCGCGAGATACCGGACACGCTACAGGCGATGTGGGATTACGACGGCGTGATGATGGTGTTTACGCAGATCAATGCGAACGCCGCGCCAGGGAATGCGCAGAAAACCGAGATGATGATTCGCGGTACGAAGGGAACCATGTATCTCAATCTGGACCGCTGGGAGGTGGTGCCGGAAGTGATCACGGAGTTGCCGTTGCCGCAGCGGAATCCCGTGGATCGTACTAGCGAAAAGGGTTACAATCCGTCGCGGAAGCCGGTGATGGAGGGCAAGCGGGTGACCGGGTATCCGACAACGCAGCCGCATGTGCGGAATTTTCTGGATTGTATGAAGACGCGGGCGAAGTGCAATTGCGATGTGCTGTCGGGGCACTTGTCGACCTCGGCGACACTGCTCGCGAATATTTCTTACAAGACAAAGAGTTATCTTGAGTGGGATTCGAAGGCGGAGCGATTTACTAACAACGCCGCCGCGAACCAGATGTTGAGTTACAAATACAGGAGTCCCTATAAACTGCCATGAAACGACGTGAATTTTTAGCTGCTTCTTCTTCCGCGATGCTGGCGCAGGCGCAGACGCCTGCGCCCAAGCCGCTGCTTTGCCTGTTTTCGAAACATGCCGCCAAGTTGAATTTTCAGGAGTTGGGCAAGTATTCGAAGCAGGTTGGTTTTGGCGGGGTGGACTTGACGGTGAGACCGGGCGGACATGTGTTGCCGGAGAAGGTGTCGGATGATCTGGCGGTTGCCGTGGCTGTGCTCGAGAATTCTGGACTGAAGGTGCCGATGATCACAACCGGTCTAACGAACCCAAAGGCACCCGAAACGGCGGCGACGCTGCGCAAGGCCGGGGAGTTGAAGATTCCGTTCTGGAAGGTGGGTTACTTCCGCTATGAGACCGGCAAGGACGGCGTGGTGGAGATGGATAAAAAGCTCGCGGAGGTGCAGAATGCGCTGAGCGGGTTTGCGGTTTTGTCGCGGATTTATGGAGTTTGTGCCGGAGTGCATAATCACTCGGGCAACTATGTGGGCGCGCCGGTTTGGGATACCTGGCAGACGATTCAACTTATGAATGCGAACGACATAGGCTTCTATTTCGATCCCGCACATGCGACGGCAGAGGGCGGTGCGTGGACCTGGAACGCGTCGCTTGAGGTGGCACTGCGCCGATTGAAGATGGTGGCGGTGAAGGATTTTTATTGGGAGAAGACGGGCGGAAAGTGGAAGATGCGGTGGTGCCCGCTGGGGCAGGGAATGGTGGACTGGCCGAAGGTGTTGAAGCGGATGGCGCTGGCGAAATTTACAGGGCCATTGACGCTGCATGTGGAATATGAGACGGCAGATGAGTTGAAGGCGACAGCGGAGGATTTTGTGGTGATGAAGAAGATGGTGGAAGCGGCTTAC
>JBKJSR010000057.1:0-2646 GCA_046594355.1 Bryobacter sp. | reverse complement strand
CTTGTTTTTGCCAAAGGCAATTATATTGGCGGCATCGCGGGCTTAAGCGAAGAAGATGCCATTCAGACGGGCAAAGCGTTTGCGGCGCGGATTCCTCATTGACGCTTTAGTCGCTGGTGTGGTCGTGGATGAGCTTCCAGCCGTCTTTGGTCTTGCGGGCGACGAGAGAGTAGCGGCCAGCAGCAGGTCCGCCACCGGCTGCGGTGCGGTCGAGTGCGAATTTGCCCAGGATCAGAGCGTGATCCTTGCCCAGCATTTTGACTTCAACTTCGTCAAAGCGCAGAGTACCCATGCGCTGCTTATCCCCGTAATTGGCGCGATAGCGATCGAGGACGCCCTGGTAGCCGCGAGACACGGCCTTGCCAACGAAGGTAATGCCGGGAGAATTGAGGTAGCCCTTGACGAATTCGTCGAGGTCCCCCCGGTTCCAGGCCTTGACCTGATCGTCGAGGACCTTCTTCACCGCAGCTTCTTCGCTTGCTCCCATCAAAGGCAGGGCCATGGCCAATACAAGAATGCATCTCATGCCGGAAACTATAGCTTGTGAGTGAGCTCGCGCGCAAAATCGCAGAACGCATCGGGAGGGAAGGCCCAATTCCTTTCTCGGTGTTTATGGAGATGGCTCTCTATGATGAAGCACACGGCTATTACCTGGGAGATCCCTTTGGCAAGGACGGCGACTTCTTTACGGCCTCGCAACTGCAGCCTGTGTTCGGCGCTTATCTGCGGGAGCTTTGCGAAAGGCTGGTGCCAGGCTACGAAAACTTTGTCGATATTGGCGCGGGACGCGAAGAGTTGCGGGAGAGCTTTGCAGGCAAAAATTATCGTGCCGTGCAGAGGGGCCAGAAAATGCCGCAAACAAAAACTTCAGTTTTGTTTTCGAATGAACTGATCGATGCGTTGCCGGTAGATCTTCTCGATGGAGGAGTGCTCTTGCGGGTGTCTTGCGAGGGGTTGGACTTTGCGTGGCATCCCCATGCACCCCGCGCGGGGGTGCAGGAAGTGAGGCCGTCCGTTCGAGCTCATCTTGAGGAAGCCTGGAAGAGTATGGAGCGTGGTTGCTACGTGATCGCCGACTATGGATATCGAGGGCGAGAAGCCTTGCGCTTTGAGATGGGATCGCTGATGAGTTACCGGCGGCATGTGGCGAGTGACGAGGTGCTGCTCGAGCCGGGAGAAAGAGACATCACGGCGCATGTGGACTGGGACCGATTGATCCACGAGGCCAGGGAGATGGGGTGGGAAGCGGAGAGCTTCGGGTCGCTGCGGGCGTCGATATTGGAACTGGGAGCGGAAACGCTCACGAGCCTGAATTCATTGGGTGAAATGCAATTCAGGACGTTGTTTTTTTCGCTCGGCGAGAGCTTTGAAATATTGGTGCTGCGCAAAAGTTGAGGGCCCCGATTGCTCGGGGCCCGATTGGTTGATAAGTAAAGATCGCTCGCCCTTTCGGGCGATGCCAGCAGACTACTTCTTCTTTGCTGGTGCGGCCTTCTTGGCAGGTGCTGCTTTCTTTGCAGGAGCAGCCTTTTTGGCCGGAGCGGCCTTCTTTGCCGGAGCAGCGGCCTTCTTTGCCGGAGCGGCCTTTTTGGCCGGGGCGGCCTTCTTTGCCGGAGCGGCTTTCTTTGCTACTGCCTTGGTTGCATTCTTCATTCGGATCATTCTCCCTAACATCAATTTGAGTCCCCTCGTGGAGGACTCAGTGCTTCAGATATAAAGTCTTTCGCAACTAATGTCAAGAAAAAAATGGAATGCGGGCACCATTGCTTCGTGACGTGAACGCAAAAACATTTCACAATAGAATTGTTTTAGAGACGGATGGCTCCTGCGACGATGCTTCGAACCCTTGCCCTACTTGCCTTCGCGCTGACGATCGCTTCTTCGTGTTCACGAAAGAAGACGGTGAAGAGTGTTCCGCAAGCACCGCAGCGCAGCGGCGTTCGCGACGGGACGCGAGTGAGAACGGGAGACACGGAACGCGGTATGGCGAGCTGGTACGGAGACCCTTATCATGGACGCCGTGCGGCCAACGGCGAGGTGTTCGACATGAACGGGATGACGGCGGCGCATCGCACGATGCCCTTTGGCACCTGGGTAAAAGTAGACAACGAAACGAACGGGAAGCAGGTGAATGTAAGGATCACGGACCGGGGGCCGTCTGTAGGGGATCGCATCATTGATTTGTCGCGCCGTGCGGCGGAGGAGATTGCGATGATCGGACCGGGCATAGCGATGGTGAAGCTGACGGTGATCGAGGTGCCAAAGGGTGCGGTGGTGGAGCGCTATGGAGTGCAGATAGCGGCATGGGAAGACCGGGCAAAGGCGGAAGCGCTACGCAAAGAAACCGGAAGCAAGTTCGGCGCAGCGAAGATTGAAGAGCGCAAGGGAGAGCCGACGCTATACCGGGTGATTGTGGGCGAAGGCACACGGGAAGAAGCGGAGGAGCTGGGGCGCCGGTTGAGGAATTCCGGCTATCGCGGATTTGTGACCCGCATTGGAGGCAGCGAGCGTGTACCCTAGTAACGTTGTTGGAAAAAAGTGGCGGCGGCGAAATAATTTTGTAGAACTTTGGGGCCTTCTAGCCACTACCCCAGAGATGTAGTGTTCATGCGTCCAACTCTCGAAGAAAATCTCAAAGTACTGATC
>JBKJSR010000050.1:0-3312 GCA_046594355.1 Bryobacter sp. | reverse complement strand
GTCAAGTTAATTATTGCCCTAACATAGAACGGCCCGCGTTGAAGCGGCTGCTCTCCGAGATCCAGGCCGCCAGGGTCGATTGCGCGGTCGTCTACAAAGTGGACCGCCCGATCCGGTCCATTCGCGATCTCGCCAAGATGATGAACGGGTTCGACAAGCGGGGTGTCAGCTTCGTCTCAGTGACGCAGCAGAGACCTCAGCAGGCGGGAGGCTTCACGGATTCCCGCAGTCTCACCATCAGGTCGAGCAGCTTGTCAATTTCAGTTTGCGTACGCAAGTAATAACGTGCGTGCGAGCCCTGGTTCCGCCCGACCCGAACCGGAACTATGTTGCCGCCGATCGCGAAGGCGTCTTCGTCATTCTCGTCATCACCCACATAAAGTACCCATCCGCATTGCAGCCGCTCCCGTTCCGCAACCAGGGCCTCTCCTTTATGGGGAGCGCCGTCAACCACAATGTTGACCACCTGCTTGCCTCCAAATACACGAACCCGCTTAAGGTTGTGAGCAGCTTGCAGAATCCGGCGCCGGGTTTCGAGTTTTCGAGGGGACTGACGATAATGAACGGCCAAAGAGAGACCCTTGTCTTCCACCCATAGCCCGGGCACGGGACCAAGCTCAACCTCAATGGCGGCCTTCCATCTCCGTACTTGGCGGCGCATCCTTCCCGTATTCGCTTCCCCTTCCGCACCGTGGTTGCCGATCACCCGTTCGACACTCACGCCGCCCAACTTGCCGAGTAGATCCGCGCGGGCGCGTCCGGATAGAATCACGCAGGGATATACCGCCGCCAGACGGCTCAGAAGAGATCGGGTAACGTCGCGCAATCCGGCCTGCTCTGGATGCTCGACAATGGGAGCCAGTGTTCCATCAAAATCGAACGCGCAGAGAGTTCGTTCCTGGGCCAGCTTTTTCAAAACAGAACGCGAAGCGCGGGATAAAAGGTACCTCATTTCAGAGTGTCGAGCCCACGGGCGGTCAGGCGCCCGGTCACCCGCTCCTGGTTCCGTAAACGGGCCGCATCCATCAGTATGGTCCCGGCCCAACGGTACACGTTGAACTGCGCGAGAAGAGATCTCATCGAGCGCATTCGGTCCTGTTGCTCTTCCGCCGACATGGTCAACGCCAACGCCAAGGCATCGCCGGCGGCTTCCAGATCGTAGGGGTTCACGATGAGTGCTTCGGTGAGTTCCCTCGCCGCGCCGGTGAACTCACTGAGCACCAGCACACCTTTGAGATCCGCACGTGCGGCTACAAATTCCTTAGCTACCAGATTCATCCCATCGTGCAGACTGCTGACGTAGCAAACATCGGCGGCACGATAGAACCGAAACACTTCCGGCGGCTCGTGGTGGGAGTTCAACAGGATGATTGGCTGGTACCCGCCGCTTCCGAACCGCTGGTTAATGCGGGCCGCCATCTTTTCGACCATTTCGTTCAAATCCCGGTAGCGTTCAATCTTGGTCCGGCTTGGGGCCGCCAGTTGGGCGAAACTGAATCTGCCGCGGAACTCGGGATGCCGTTCGAGAAGCCGCTCAACCGCGAGCAGGCGTTCCTCGATACCCTTGGTGTAATCCAATCGGTCCACGCCAACGCCTAAAAGTGCGTTGGGCTTCAATCCGAAATCGCGCCACACCTGAGCGCGGCACGCTTCCGGGCTGGGCGCATCCTCCGCCCAGCGGACAGGCCATTCCAGCGAGATTGGATAGGGACGGATCAGAGTGCGGTGGCCCCGCATCACGACGGCGTTGTGCTCACGGTCAATGCGCGTTTCCAGATAGCGGTCGATGGAATCCAAGAAGTTGTTGCAGTGCAATTGCGTGTGGAAGCCTACGATACTGCTGCCCAGCAAACCATTCAACAGTTCGTTGCGCCACGGACAGATTCCCATCTGTTCGGCGTTGGGCCAGGGAATGTGCCAGAACGCGATGACGGTGGCGGCCGGCAGGCGTTTCCGAATCATCGCCGGTGCGAGGGCAAAGTGATAGTCCTGCACTAAAATGATAGGGTCGTCGGAGTCCACTTCGCCGCATACCGCATCGGCGAACTTCTGGTTGACGGCGCGATAGTGGTGCCAGTCCCCCGTGCGGAACAGCGGCCGGGCGTGGGCCATGTGGCACAAAGGCCATAGCCCTTCGTTGGAGAAGCCATAGTAGAATCCCTTCTCCTCTTCCTCAGTGAGCCACACGCGGCGGATATGATACGACTCTTCGCCCGGCGGTACGCGCACGTGATCGTGCCGGTCCACGGTTTCACGATCGGCGCTGCCGCTGCCGTGGGCGACCCAAACTCCGGAGCAGGCACGCATCACGGGTTCGAGCGCCGTGACCAACCCGCTGGCCGGGTGTTGCACTTCGATCTTGCCATCGCCTGCGTATTGGTGGATGTAGGGTGCACGGTTGGCCACGATGACGATCTTCTCGCCGTGCAAATGCCGGTTCAGTGTCTGTTTCAGGCGTTCCGCCGTCCACTGTCCGGGCGCGTCTTCTTTATCGTTGGCCATGCGCCCAATCAGCTCGCGCACATCGCTGAGAATCGGCTGAAACTCGCGGATCTGCTTCCCGTCACCGCGTAACATGCTCCTCAGTTCGGAACTCCAGCCATAGCGCGCCCACTTGGCCACGAACATCGGCAAACCAAATGCCATGACCGCCAAGAAGCCGAAGGCAATCAGCAGGAAGGTCCGCGCCTGTGCTTCCCGCCGCTCGATATAGCTGAGATCGTGCAACATTATGACGAGCCCCAACTGTTGTTCCTGGTCCCCTATGGGCATGACGCTCACATGGACGCGACCGGTCGGCAGGGTCGCGACAGTGCTCCACTCCTGAAGCTCGTCCGGGCGATCCCCGGTTGCGCGGGCTCGACTCCCTACCACCGAACAGTCGAACTCTTCCGGAAATTCCGGCGTACTAGAGCGTGGGCTCAAGTTGGCGTTACAAATCAAAACACCCATCACGCGTTCGTCACGCGCAAGATTCGTCAACTGTTTCTGTAGATCCTTAGGGTCGCCGTACCAGGTATTGGCTAGGGACCGACTTGCGCCGACCAGTACCAAATGGGCGCGTGAACCGACGTCGCGCTCAAACCATTCGCGCGCCGTAGTCTGCACGACACCTGAGGCTGCCCAAGTCAAGAGAGCCAAACCCAAGATTAGCGCTAATACGAACTGGGCCATGCGTGGCATGTTTAGGTGTTGTTATTAGAACACATCCAGGATTCGTGGTAAGTTGCAGACATGAGGCTGGAAGAGCTAGGAGTGATCGGAAACTGCCAGTTCTCGGCGCTGGTACACAACAGCGGAGAAATCGTTTGG
>JBKJSR010000155.1:0-4111 GCA_046594355.1 Bryobacter sp. | reverse complement strand
AGAGCGAATACGTGCGGTTCGGGAAGGGTGGCGAAGAGTTCGAGGGTCTTGGCATCCTTGCGCCAGCGATAGATGCGGCCCTTGGGGCCGGTGCCGAGATAGACGGCGCCGTCGGGAGCTTCGGCGAGCGTCCAGAGGGAAGCATCAGGGACAGTGTGGGCTATCGCGAGGGCCGGGCCTGGGGACAGAGCGCCTTCGCGGGTGAGCGAAAGGTTTTTTAGTTTGCCTTTGATGAAGTCGGCAAACTGGGAGAGTTCCCAGGATATAGGGCTTGACGCGGTAGCGGAGCAAGCGAGCGAGATAGCCAGGATCAGGCGCTTCATTTTTCGATTTCCAGAGTGAGAGTTCGCGAACCCGAAACGACGCCATCGGGGAGCCGGGTTTCGCGGTCAAAGAGACGGGACTGGTAGATGGGCAGATAGGTGCCAGGCGTCTTTTGCAGCACGGCGGCGATTGAGCCAGGCAAGTTGGAGAGGTCGCGCCCGGAGGACTGATAGGCAGGGCTGGAGCGGAAGACCCGAACGTAGAAAGAGTTCGATGTATGTAGAGTGTTGAGGGTCTGGATGAGATCGGCGGGGGAACGGAAGACTGGACCACCGGGCTGATAGAAAGAACGGAAGTCGAGCAGGTTGGTGGTGAAGGCATCGGTAACGGTGAGAGTGAGCGTCTCGCCGTTGGGGATCCAGGCGGGAATGGTGAAGGGGTGTTCGAAAATCTTCCCGGTGCCGTCGGCGGTGGAGAGTTGCGTGCGAATTGTGACGGTGTCGCCGGGCTTGGCGGAGCGGCGGGAGAGGGTAGCCGATTCGATGACCCACTGGTCGCGGGAAGATTTTGCGGTGAGATCGAAGGTGATGGATTCGGGAAGGAGTTCATCGTCGACGTGCTGCTGGAAGAAGGCGAGGGGGATTGCCCCGCCGAGCGAGGCGGCAATGGGAAGATTGTTGTCGCCGGCGTAGCGCCCTTCGATCACGAGAGGGTTGGACAAATCGGGAAAGCGGATGCTGCCTCTTATGTCTACCGTACCGGCACCGGCACCACGGAAGTGGTGGTCGAGAGTCGAGAACAAGGCCATCTGAACCAGCAGTGGTGAGAGTAGCGAGTGGCGCACCATTTCGATTTTGTATTCGTGCGGGCCATTTGCATCGCGATAGCGGATCAGGACGGGAGCGAGTTTTGGCATGCGGCCGATCTCGCCGCTGACTGCGGCATCGCCGTCAAAAAGAATGGCCCCCATAGGACGCAGCGACTGGCTGATCTTGAAGGGCATATTGAAGTTGGGGATGGGAGTGACCACTTCGGCTTTGGCGAAGGGGAAATCGACGGCACCGCCGCCGAGGAAGCGATGGCCGAAGGCGAAGATTTTGTTGCCGTCCAGATGGGTGACCGTGCCATCCGCGCCGGCGCTGATGTCGCCGCGCAGTAGTTGCACCGAAATCATGTCACCCGGACGGAGTGGAGAAGTTGGCGCGCTGGGCTGATTCCCAGAGACACCCTGTTGCATTGCGAAACCGAGTTGCTGCCACTGGGCACTGAAGTGTTGGATGGTTCGCTCCGTGAGGCCCGCGAAGGAAATCGGCGTAAGCACGGCCGTGGGGGAATTTTGCGGTGTTGCAGCAGGAGCATCGAAGAGTTGCGGCGAGGCGAGGTGGATGGCGGCGGCTCTGCGTTGCGGCGCGACGGGCCGCGAGGCGAGCATTTCTTCGATGGGACGGATGCCGGCGATGGGTTCTTTGGAGAAGGGGAAGGCAAAGGCGATCGCACCGATGAGCTTGCCGCCGATGTAGACCGGACTGCCGCTCATGCCTTGCATGACGCCAGTTTGTTCGAGGCGGGGAGTGAGCAGGCGGGCGAGGATCATGTTCTGGCCGGGACCGCTGTTTTGAAGCACGCCGAGGATGCGCAGGGGGAATTCCTCGGGGTCTTGTCCACGGAACACAGTAAGAGCGACGCCTTCCATATCGGGCCTGATGCCCGCAACGGGGAGGATAGCCTGTTGCGAGAGTGCAAGAGGGACGGCGATGGTGAAGAGTGAGAGGATCCGCCGCATTTCCACATTGTACTAGTGCGCGAAGTTACGACCGTACCGTAACGATGCTTACTGTTGTACCTTGAGATTAGGCATCAATTCGTGGTTTGCTGGTTTTGGAGAATATGGAAAGTCCCGTGCAATTAAATCCCGAGGCAACACAGAGCGGCGAAACAGCGGCCGCAATTCCGAAACCTACTCCGCTTTCCTCGTGGGGACCCTTGGCGTGGATCAGCGGCTTGATGCTGATTTCGTTCTATCCCATGCTGGACCGGCTGGTGCTGCAGTGGATGAACGACGATGACATGGGACATGGCTTTTTTGTTCCCATAGTGGCTGCATACATCGCCTGGCAACGCAAAGACGAGATTCTCGAGATTCCGATGGAACGCAATTATTGGGGAGTCGCCATCATGTTTTATGCGGCGGTCCAATATATATTGGGGACGATCGCCGCCGAACTTTTTCTAACGCGAACCGCGATTGTGTTCAGCATCGCCGGAGCGGTGTTGTTTGCAGGTGGGTCGCAATTGTTGAAAAAAGTTGGATTTCCGGTCTTTCTGCTCTTTTTCATGGTGCCCATTCCGGCGGTTATTTATAACCAGATCACTTTCCCGCTGCAGATGTTTGCGAGTGGCGTTGCGGAAAAAACATTGTTGCTTTTGGGGATTCCGGTTTTGCGGGACGGCAATATTCTTGAATTGGCGGAGCACAAATTATCGGTTGTGGAGGCATGCAGCGGAATCCGTTCGCTGCTCTCACTGACATTCTTGTCGCTGGTGTATGGTTTCTTTTTCGAAGCGCGCGGCTGGATGAGAGCCATGCTGCTTTTTGCCACGGTCCCAATCGCGATTGCCGCGAATGCGTTTCGCGTTTCGATGACGGGCGTGCTTTATGAGTACAAGAGCGAGTGGGCGGAAGGTTTCTTCCATACTGCGGAAGGCTGGGTGATCTTCATGATCGCCTTGAGCCTGCTGTTGTTGTTCCACCGCTTTGCGAATTGGTTTTATCAAGGAATACAGAATGCAAAATCCAAATCCCGGCCCGAAGCCGAAGCTTAGCTCGACGCTCCTGATCCTGAGTTTGATCCTTTCCGCGCAGGCAGGGGCATACCAGATGCTGACGAAATCGGAGAGGGTGGCCCAGGCAAGGCCGCTGATTCAGTTTCCGGAAAAGCTCGGTAATTGGGTAAAGACGCAGGAAGGAGTGATCGACAAGGAAACGCTGGATGTGCTGAAGGCGGACGACACGCTGAACCGTTCCTACGGGAGTAACGACGCTGGCATGGGAGCAAATCTGTTCGTGGCATCATTCCGCAGCCAGCGCACGGGGGCAGTGCCGCATTCACCGAAGAACTGCCTGCCGGGAAGTGGCTGGACTCCAATCATCAACGATCATGTGCTCGTATCGATGCCGGGAAGAGCGGAGCCAATCGAAGTCAATCGCTACATCATTCAGCGTGGCGATACGAAGAGTCTGGTGCTTTATTGGTACCAGAGCCGGGATCGAGCAATAGCGAGCGAATATAAGGCGAAGCTATATACGATGCTCGATGCAGTAAAAGACAATCGAACGGATACGGCTCTGGTGCGGGTTGTAATCGGATTGAGTGGAGATGAATCGAATGAAAAGGCCATGAAGGCGGGTGAGGATTTTATCCGTTCATTTTATGGTCCGTTGCGTCAATTTTTACCCTCTTAGACGTCTTCGCTTGAGACGGTTGGGGCTTTTTAAGCGTCTCAGTAGTTGAAGGAACTGGAGAGTCGAGTGTATTCAAGACGCGAAGAGAAACGTTTGGCAAATCGAAGAGACCGGGCGTGAAAATGAGCATCACTAAAGAAGCGGCACTTTTCGCTTTCATTTTCCTTGCCTCCGCCTTTGCGTTTCAAGTGCCCGTAGCGGACCAAGACAAGAGCAAGGTCCAAAACAAGAAAACAGAAACAGTACCCCCACCCGGGCGCGTCAACATTGAGAGGCGTGAAGGCAAGCCCGTCAGGCCGGAGGATGCGGAAAATTCGAAACCGGCAAATATCCGGGTAGATACGAACCTGGTATTGATTCCGGTTGCGGTGACCGATCCACTCG
>JBKJSR010000068.1:0-2895 GCA_046594355.1 Bryobacter sp. | reverse complement strand
GTGATTACGACATTGTCGACTGATTGGGAAAAGCTGCTGGGGGATACGGCGGCAGTGGGGGCAATGCTCGACCGGCTGCTGCATGACGGACATGTGGGGGGGAGAGTATGAAAAAGCTCGTGCTGACTTAACTCTCCATTGGCCGGTTTTCAGGAGACCGTTGAGGCTCTCTACAGCGAGTGCACAGCCGGGCACGAAGGTTTCTTTAAAAATTTGGTTATATTTTATCGGCCTAACAGCAAGGATTTGCTCCGAGAGCCAACGCAGGTGAGCAAGTGAGGAAATTGGCAGCATAGACAGAGGGTTTATGGTGCCCAACCGATCGCGCAAACCTTCGGAGAAAGCTTCAGTAAGCGCTTGAATGGCTTGCTTGCATTGAAAAAGTCGAGCACAGGCCAGCCAAAACCGCAGTGATGAGATTCCGTTCCCGCTGAGTTCCAGCAGATGGCACGGGTGGAACATCCACTCCCAAAACACGGGCACCATCTCCCGTTCAAAGAAACGCTTTAGATATCGCTCCCCACCTAGTTCTTTTAGTAGTTGCAGGTAGGCCATTGCGACTTCTGGAGTAGCGGCCGTGGCACACCATTCTCGTAGACGGCGTCAACTTGCAGCAGCATGCGACCATTGTAAGTCGAAATCCTGTAGGTGCCGGAATTCGAGTTGTAGAGTATTGTGCGAGCGGAGGAAGCTATCGGCTACAGATCAGAGAGCGACTCGGCGTTTTGGGCGCAGGGGGTCGCGGGTTCGAATCGCGCCCCGACGATACTTTTTTAAGCTCTTCGATCCTAGTGCTTCGACTGCCAAGACCGGCTCACTAACGGTCGCGGCTTGGGATCGCGGAAGCAGCGCAATCGGCTGCCGGCATACGAAGGCATTTTAGCGCTCGTGATACTAGTCGCGGTTTAATGCATTTTGGCTGATGCGCTGTGGCTCTACCGTCAGCGATAGCGCCATCGCGGCCCAACTGGTTCCGGCAGCGGAGATCCATTGGTCGTGCGAATACGGAAAGCCACCTTCAAAATAAGGCTGGATCCAGATGGATCGCGACTTGACGTGCCAGGACCCGTCGGCAGCCTGGGTGCGCAATAAGTAGCGGACGCCTTTTTGATAGACCGGATCCGTGGTTGGCAGCTTGCCCGCAACATTCAGCGCAAAGAGTGCCTGGCCAGTAGCGTAAGAATCCGTCTCCATCGTTGCCATTTGGCCCCATCCTCCATCGTTGCGCTGGATGCTTGCAAGTGCGCGAGCGGCGCGAGAGACAGAAGCTACCGGCGCGTTGGCCCAGGCGAGCGCCATGAGATGGAATGCGCGGTCCTGCGAGTTGGCTGGCTTCATTTTTTCGAGCTCCGCGGCTGCGCGAGCAAGCGCCTTTTCCACGTCCGCCTGGTCTGGTGCCTGAGTGAAATGCTTCAGTGCGTAAATGGCAAGAGCAGTGGCCTGATAGTCACCCACGTTCATGGGCGGACGCCGACCCTCGTTCGTAAGCCAGATGCCCTGCGGAGTTTGCATGGCCTTGATGTAACGAACAATGGCATCGGTGTATTCATCCTTGGGAGCGCCATTCATGCCGAGATCGAAAAGTTCCCAGCCCATGCTCGGGACACCAAAAGTGTTGAGATCCATGATCCGCTCCGCGCTGCTTCCATTCATAACGACAGCGAGTTGGGCAATGGACTGTGGCGCCGGCAATCCGCGGCTGCGCGCAAGCCCGACTGCGGCAGAAGGCAGGTCCTGAGCATGGCAGGAGTTACAACCACCAATGCGGATGAAGTTATGGCTTTGCACTTCGAGTAATCCCAGCGCTTTCTGTACCGCCTCGGGAATTGCCCGTTCCCGCCGACCACCGACAGGCTTGAAGACACTCGCGATTTTGCGGGGCTCCGCAGGCACGCCTAACAAGCGGGAGACTTCGGTGTTACCGCGTTTGGCGGCGAGGCTGCGCGCGGTTTCGTCCTCACCGGTGACGGTTGCATCGGCTCCGGCGGCCAGCAGCAGCTTTACGACGCTTAACGGTATGGTGTCGGATCCCGCAGCATACATGAGAGGAGAATAACCTCGGTGATCGATGGCGTTAACCGGAGCCCCGGCGTCGAGCAGGAGCTTCACGGCCTCCTCGATGCCGGTGGTAGCGGCGTTAGCGAGAGCAGATTCTTTGAGCTTGTTGAGTAGCTTTGGATCGGCGCCTTTTTCCAGCAAGAGCTGGATCGCGCGGGGATTTCCGTTGAGGGATGCAGCCATCAGCGCCGTGGATCCGGCACCGTTTTTCGCATTCACTTTAGCGTTCTTCCCGATCAATTGGCGCATCATGTCAACGTCACCGCGTACGGCGGCAGGCATGAGCGGCGGTTGCCCTGCGGCTGTGGACAAGTTTGGGTCCGCGCCCTGAGCGAGCAGAAGGTGGAGGACCGAACCGCCCGTTGCCAGCGAAGCAGCCTGATAAAGGGGCGTTCGGCCGTCGGCTTGTTTCGCGTTGCTGTTGGCACCATGGCCGATCAGCAGGCGAACTTTGGCTTCATCGTGAATTGCCCAATGCAGCGGACTGGAATCGCGCTTGTTCCTGGCGTTGACGTCGGCGGATTGGTCGATCAGGAGCTTGACCATCGCTAGCGACCCAAAGCCGACGGCGTGATGGAGCAGGGTCGATTGAGCGCGGTCGCGGGCTTTCAGAAGAGCGGGATCTTCCGTAAGCATTTTTTGAACTTTTTGTATGTCGCTTAGCCGGACGGCGGCGATCAATGCAGCGACTTTGGGGTCGAGCGCCTGGATGGGGGCGTCTTCCTTGACCTCTATGCGAAAGTCGGCACCCTGGTCGATCCAGGCTCGCAGCAGGCCGATGTCTTCATCGGATAGCGCGCCGGTGGGCGGCATTTGGAGGCCCCCGTCACCGCTTAC
>JBKJSR010000048.1:0-13617 GCA_046594355.1 Bryobacter sp. | reverse complement strand
GCGACGCGTTGCGAAGTGCAGTTGGCCTACGCGATTGGCGTGGCTGAGCCCGTTAGCGTACTGGTAGACACTTTTGGTACCGGCACCGCCAGCGGCGAAAAGCTTGCCGAAGCAGTGAAGGCGAACTTCAAACTGACCCCCAAGGGCATTATTGACACTCTGAATCTGCGCCGCCCAATTTACCGGGCGACGGCGGCATTCGGACATTTTGGCCGCACCGAAGCCACGTTCACGTGGGAAATTACGGACAAAGCGGCGGCACTCAAAGCCGCGGTGGCTTAAGGCTTTTTTAGACAGGAAGGGGCGATGCGGCACAAGCTGGCATCGCCCCGTTGTTTTAAGCAATTGTTTTAGGCGAAGAGATTTGGATTTAGAAAGAGCGGGCAGGTTATGGCATTGATTGAAGGTTGCCGGCATGAGCTGGAAGTGAGCGTTGGAATTCTCGAAATGGCCGCGGCGACCGAGGTCGTGCTCGCGCGGATTCAGGCCAAGGCGCAACTGCCTGGCTTTCGTCCCGGAAAGGCACCGCTGAGCGTCATCCGGAGCCGCTTTGGTAGCGAGATCCAGCAGGATGCCCTCGAAGAAGTGATCCCGAAGGCGCTGGACAAGCGCTTTGCCGAAGACAAGCTGCGCGTGGTGGGACAGCCGAATATCTCCGAAGTCAAGATGGAGCCGAATCAGCCGCTCAGCTTCAAGGTCAGTTTTGAAGTGCACCCGGAATTTGAGCTGGGTGAATACAAGGGTCTTGAAGTCGAGTATGAAGACCCGCAGGTGAGCGAGCAGGACGTGTCGGATCGCCTCGAGCAGTTGCTCGAATCAAAAGCCGAATATGTGAATATCGATCCGCGTCCGGCCGAGAGCGGCGACTATGTCGTGGTGGGGCTCGAAAGCGCCGATGGGCTGGAAGGCGAGCCGATGAAGAACCCCGAGATGACATTAAAACTGGACGATGCGGATACGATTCCGGCATTTAGTGAAGGTATTGTGGGGATGTCGCCGGGAGAGACGAAAGACATTGCGGTGAGCTATCCCGAAGACTACGGCCAGGATCGCCTCTCGGGCAAGACCGTAACTTTCGATGTCGAATTGAAGTTCATTCGACGTAAGGAAGTACCCCTTCTGGACGATGATTTCGCGAAGTCGATGGGCGACTTCCGAACGCTCGATGAATTCAAGGAACAGGTGAAAGCGAGCATTCATGCCGAGCGTCAATATCGCGCTCAGGACGAAGCGAAGAACAAGCTGCTCGAGAAGCTGGCGTTAACGCATGAGTTTGCGGTGCCGGATACCTATGTGGAGCGGCAGTTGCGGATTCAGCTTGAGAGCTACGGACGCAGTTTGCAGATGCAGGGCATCGACCCAAAGCAGTTGAACTTCGACATGGACAAGTTCCGCGAGAGCCAGACGGAACGCGCGATTCGCGATGTGCGGGCGACTTTGCTGCTGGACCGGATTTCAGAAGTGGAAGCCGTGAGTGTGGGGAACGACGAGGTGGATCGCGAAGTGCATCGTCTCGCGCGGCAGCAGCGCGAGCCTGTGGCGGCGGTACGGCTGAAGCTCGAAAAGGACGATGGGCTTGATCGCATCGCAAACCGCATCCGCACCGACAAAACGATAAGCTTGTTGTTTGAGCAGGCGCGCAAGGTTGCGCCGGTTGTACCGGTAGTGGCTGAGCAAACCGGGACTGCCGAAGTCGAGAGCTAAGAGGAGAATTCCATGTCAGAAGATGTTACGCGACGGGACTTGTTGAAGCAGACGGCCGTGGTGGCGGCGCTGAGCGCTGGGCCGGCCGTGATGTCGTCGAGCGGCCAGAACAACCGCTTGCGGGTGGGCTGGATTGCCACCGGCACCAGGGGCGCGCACGTGATGAACCAGATGTACCTGTCCTCTAAGGACATGGTGGAAGTGACCCATGTTTGCGATACATACAAGGGCAACCTCGCCAAGGGCAAGGATATCGTGCAGTCGCAGGGCAAGAATACGCCCAAGACCACGGTGGATTACCGGGATGTGATCAACGACCCGAACGTGGATGTGATCTTCATCGCTTCTCCCGAGCACTGGCATTATCCGATGGCGATGGCGGCGCTGAAGGCGAAGAAGCACATCTATCTTGAGAAACCGATCGCTCACACGATCGAAGAGGGTGCCGAGATTGTGGCGCTGGCCGAGAAGACGAACGTGGTTGTGCAGGTGGGTACGCAGAACCGTTCGAACAAGCTCTACATCCAGGCGAAGAAGATGGTGGAGGACGGGTACATCGGCGAGGTTCATTACACGCGGGCGTTCTGGTATCGCAATTTCGATCAGACCGTAGATCCGGCCAAGGGTGTGCCGGCAGCCTGGCGCTATATCATTCCTCCGGATGTAAGTCCGGAAAATACGGACTGGAAGCGCTTTCTCGAAGCCGCCGAGCATAAGAATATTCCGTTTTCAAAGGAACGTTATTTTCAGTGGCGTAACTATTGGGATTACTCGGGTGGTATCTCGACGGACTTGCTGGTACACCAGACGGACATTACGAACTTTGTCGTCGGCGGGCTGGTGAAGGCGGAGTTGCCCCTGTCCTGCATGGCGTCGGGTGGCATCTACCAGTGGGGCGGCAACGATGATCGCGAAGTGCCGGATACGATGAGCGCGCTTTATGATTATCCAAACAAGTTCCATTTGAATTATTCGTGTTTCTTTGGCAATGACAATTTTGGATATGGCGAAGAGTTCATGGGACAAAAGGGAACGATTGAGGTAAGGGACCGCCAGAACCTCATTTACAGCCCGCAGCCGAAGTTCATTCGCGGCGCGAAGCCTTTTAGCGATAAAGGTCCGCTAACGATGAATTATCTGAAGGACTTCAATCAGCCGGATGCGACGGCGGACCACGTAAAGAACTTTCTCGATGCAGTGCTGGGCAAGGGCAAGGCGATCGCGCCTGCACGGGCCGGTCAGATTGCGGCGATTCCGGGGCATATGGCCACGCAGAGTTATCGTGCGAAGAAAGCCGTGTTCTGGGATACGAAGACGAACAAGCTCAAGATCGGTTAGTCTTAACCGCCTGAAATGTTTTGGCTCATACTCGGGGTTGCCAAGGCCTCCTCTCCAGCTCCGGCTTTTAACGGGTGACCGTGCGCAGTTGCGGAATCTGCTGGCAGGTGGAGTGCAACCCCTGCGAGCCGTTCTACGCGCACTTGCGCTGCAACAGATCGCCAGCATGATTCCATTGACGACGCAGGCGATTAGTAGAATTGGCATCGCTTTGCCGGGTAGAGTATTTTTATCGATTCCAAGCGGCAATTCGTCTTCGCGATAATTGCAGACTTTGTAGCCCGGGTCTGGTGTCGGGACCCGATTAAAATGGCGCAGCCACGCTCTACCCCCTTACGATCGCTCTGATTGTAGGCGGCGGATTGCAAGCCCGCATCTACATTGCCCTCGGGTCCAACAACTCGCACTCGCAAAGGGCTTTACTAATCGATGATCCCGTTCCTCAGCGCAAAACGAACCAGTTCGCCCGTCGAATGCAGATTGAGCTTTTCCATAATCCGACCGCGATGGGCCTCTATCGTATAAACGCTCAAAACCAACACGCTCGCGATTTCTTTATTCGTCTTTCCCTCTGCGATCCATTGCAAAACTTCGCGCTCGCGGCTGGTCAGCAGGTCGATCTGATTGGTGACGTGTTTCCGGTAATCGTTGAGGACGGCGTCGGAAACCGCCGGGCTTAAAAAGCCCTCTCCTTTGACGATCGCCCGGATCGCCTTGAGCAGGTCGCCTTCGCCGGCGTCCTTCAGTAAATACCCCTTTGCGCCGGCCTTCAGGATCTCGCGGACGTAGACGGCATCCTTGTGCATCGACAGCGCCAACACGCGCGTACGCGGCGAGTTTTCACAGATACGGCGTGTAGCTTCAATGCCGTTCAACTCCGGCATCGTGACGTCCATCACAACGATGTCCGGCTGCAGGCTCGCGGCGCATTCTACCGCCTCCCGTCCGTTCGATGCTTCGCCCACGACTTCAAGGTCCGCCTCGGCTTCGAGAATCATGCGAAATCCTTTCCGCACTACGGCATGATCATCCGCTAGCAATATGCGTGTCTTCTTAATCTGCATTGATTTCTTTCTGGATGCGAAGCGGAACCTTCACTTCGATGCGAAGTCCCCCTGCGGAGGGCGAACTCATTCGTAGTTCGCCTTGAATTTCCTGTGTTCTCGCACGCATTCCGGTCAAGCCGAGTGAAGGCTGCTTCAACGCCTGGCCTTCTCTAATTCCGCGGCCGTTGTCTTCGATCGAGAGGGTGACCGCATCACCGATGCGATGCAGTTTTAAAACGGTCGAAGTCGCGCCCGAATGGCGGGCTATATTCGTGAGGCCTTCTTGGGCGATCCGGAAAAGATGCGTCTCTGTTTCGGGGTCGACTCTCTCATGGAATGTAGAAACGTAATCGGTACGAATGCCGGTTCGCTGCGCGAAGCCCTCGCTGAGCCAGCGCAATCCAGCGTCGAGACCAAAATCGTCGAGGATAACCGGGTGCAGCAGTTGCGAAAGTTCGCGCACGTTGGTGATCGCCTCCCCCACCAGTCCGATGCAATCGCTCCGCCGGCTTTCCCAGTCAGCGGAGCTTCCCGGCGTGAGGTTTGCTTTTATCGCCGCCAGGGACTGCCCCAATTCATCGTGCAATTCATGCGAAAAACGCCGAGCCATCGACTCTTGATCTTGCAGCATATGCCAGGACACACGGCTTAACTCGCTGGCCTGCGCTTCGATTTTGCGAATACTGCTTCGGGCGAAAACGAGAGTTAGAACCGAGCACAAGAGCGCCAGAACCAGGCACGCCCCCAGCAGAATTCGTGCGTTCGAGGCGAGATCGCGCGATTCGTTTTCGATGCGCCTCTCGGTGGCCTCCATCCGGCGTTCGCTCGATTCGAGCAATTGCTGCTCGATGCGCACCACGTCGTCGTGCTTGTCGAAGAGCAAAACGAGTTCTGCCGCTCGCAGCTCTCCGCCGCGTTCCACCGCCTCGCGAACGCCCTTCGAAAAGACACGCACGGCCTTCTCGAATTGGTGCCAGCGTGTTGCTTCCGGGGTTCCAGATGCATTCATCGCGATACTGGATAGTGCCAGGTCGGCGGATTCCAAATCTTTCAGGAGCAAGGTGCGATTGATGGAATCTTGCCCAGGAACCAATTGATGGAGGATGGCGGCCATCGTATTCTGGCCGGCTTGGATATCGTTAAGCAGCCGAGCCATGGCGAGTTGCTCGCGGCCTATCTGCGCGGCATCATCTTTGATCGCACGTGTGCCTCTGACCCCGACAAAGCCGGCTAGGCCCAAAAACGCGACAACCAGGCCGAAGCCGGCAACCAGGACGCGCAGAACCACTCTTTCGGTGATCCTGTCCTGCCCAGGCAATGTCATGTGTACAGCCTAGCGGCCCGCCAGAAATCCCGCGATCCGCTCCGCGGAAGGCGTCCTGAGCGCTAGGAACACGGATGGCGCAAGTCCACCCGCAACCAAGACCACTATTGGTAACGTCAAGGCCCAGCGTTCACTTGGCCGCGCATCGGGAATGGGCGTTACGTGGATGCCACGCCTCCCCAGAAACAGCGTCGCGATCAGCTTGAGCGCGGTGATGGCATTTAGCGCGGTCGCCAAGGGCAATCCGATGCCGAGGAGCGGATGCGATTCTAGCGAGCCGTGAAAGAGCAAGTCTTCGGATACAAAGCCGAGCGTGCCGGGGAGCCCCACTAGCGCCAGCGCGGCGACGGTAAAGAACACGGCGAGCCGGGGAGCGTAAAACCCCAAGCCCAGGAATCCTTCCGCCGATTCAACTTCGCTGCTCCGCGCTTCGAGCGATCGATAAACCGCCAGGAGCGCCGTGGTAGCGAATGCCACCACCGACCAGTGGATCAGAGCGCCGGTGATGCCTTCAACGTTGCGGTTCTCAAGCCCAGCCAGAATGAACGACCCTTGGCTCACGCACAGCAGGGCAAGTACGCGCTGCGGCCGCTTGGCCACGAGAGCGAGCACCGACGTGTAGACGGCAGTGAAGATCGCCAGGATGCCCAGGAACGTCAGCGCCTGTGACGACACGTCGGGGAAGAGAGGCAAACTAAATCGAATTAAGAGGTACGCGCCCAAATGGCTATTCAAAAACAGGTTCAGCGCCGGCAAGGAGCTGTCTTCAAAAGCAATCGGCACCCAGAAGTGAAAAGGAAAAATGCCTTTGCGCAAGATAGCAGCCAGGGCAATGGCAGCGAAGGCTGCTATGTGCGCGGTCCTATCGGAGCTGAAGGCGAGGAGCCCGGCACCCACCGCCAACGCGACGGTGCTCGCCATCAACAGTGTCCCGCAGCGATTACTCCGGAAGGGGAACACCGTCATGGCCCAACCGAGGAGGAACATCCAGATCGAGCCTGCCGAATAGGCCAAGATGGTTCCCGCGAGAATCGGTAACAGCGATCGTCGGCCGAAAATGTCGAGGTCTTTTTTCGGCGCACACAACACGGTAATCAGGGCGATCAACAGGTATGCGGAAATAGAGAACACCGAAAGGGTATCGAATAGAAACATTTAACTCTCCACCAACCAGTTGCCAGCGGGAATTGGCGGCTTCTCAGGCTCTTCGAGCCGGGGGACGGCCTCCGGCTCGAATTTTTCCAGCCACCGGGCGAAACGCAGAAAAGGTCCAATCACGTAGCGCTCGAGCAGCGAGTCGTAGTAGCCGCGCTCCAGCCCTGCCCGGTAAAGCCAGACTTGCAAGCCCTGCGGCACGAGCCGTTCGTAGACCGCGCCAGTCTTGGCAAGATGGCCTCCCGCCGCCGCATGCACGCGATGGTAGTCGTGCAGCATCGAAGGCGCACGCAGAAACTGGAGCGTGCGCACGATCGCATGGCCAATGATATGAGCCAAAGCAAGGCGCGGGAAGCCGAGAGAAATCTCCACAAAAACGATGCCCAACTGCGCCATCGCGGCATAGGCCAGTGAAGTCTTGGCATCTGGAGAAACCCGGTGTACCAGGGTGGCCACCAGTGCCGTCTGCGCGCCAATGAAGAAAATGGCGGCCGATGCCCAGGGCGCTTGATCGATGATGTGGCTCGAGCGCAGCAACAGGTAGGCCCCAAGATGAACGGAGATGGCGCCGTAGAAGATGGCGCTCGAAGGAGTTGGCCCTTCCATCGCTCTTGGCAGCCAGCCCGAGAACGGGAATTGCGCGGACTTACCCGCAGCGGCCACCAGCAGCAGCAATCCGATCGTTGTATAGGAATGTGGAGAGTAGTGAATGAAGAAGATCGCGAGCAGCAAGCCAACATCCGCGAGACGATAAGCGGCAAAAACGCGTATAGAATTGCGGACAGGTTCGCGGCGCTCATCGAAGAAAGCGATCAGGAGCACCGAGGTAATGCCCACCAGTTCCCAGCCACCGAGAAGCAGGTCGTAAGTACCCGCGGTGAAAGCCAGCAACGCTCCGAAAGCAAAGAGATGCAATAGCAGAAAAAAACGGAAGAAGCCTCTGTCGCGATGTAAATAACGCGCGGAGAAGGCCGTGACGATGCCAACCAGGACGATGGTCAGAGCGGTCATAGGCAGCGACAACCAGTCGGCCAGCAGTGTTAGCGGAAAGCGATATTCGCCCGCTACAAACCAATCGCCCAACTCAACCTTGAGCGAAGTGGCACCGCTGGAATACAGCAGCCAGGCGAGCACCCCGCAAGCCAGCGTGATTCCTGAATAGACGACTTGCGTAACCCGCGACACCACTTTCTCGGGCGGAGTCCAGCCCAGCAGCCAAACCAGGCTCAATGCCAGGAACGTAATTCCCGGAGCGGCCACTATACCGGTTAAAAGTTTATCCATCGCTTAACTCACCACCATTTCCCTGTCCTGCATCTGTGCTTGCTGTTTCGCGGGTGCGGCGATGCGAGCGACGGCCAGGTGCTCGCGATGGCCGTGGTACCAGGCCAGCGAAGACGCGACTTGCGGCAATACTTCGTCATCTCCCTCGATGCGTTCCCAAACGCCGTTTCCGCGATACATCTGAATTCTGCTACCGTCCATGGGATCCATAACGGCCAGACGAATCCAGCGGTTGTCGAGGAACTCCCAGTTCAACGGATTCTTGCGTATCGTTTCGAGCACCCGATCGGGAGTCGTCTCCACGATAAAGAGGATGCGCACCGGCTCATGGATCTCGACCATCTGCCAGGGGAGGCCAGTGCGAAGATCACCTTCATAGCCGTTCATGATTCCGACCAAACCCGTGACGTTATGCGGAAGTTTGGTGCCACACCCGTAGCGTTCGTTGTCGACAAAAGAGAAATAGTATTCGAGGCTGATGCCGCCACACACTGGAATTACCGCGCCTAGCACCGCCGCAAGCAGATCGTTTGTTGGGTCGAGCGTGGCGTCATAAGAAACCAGAAAGGCGCGCCGGTCGAAGAACAAGCCGCGCGTCGTCGAGCGGCGTCCTACGATGCAGACCGAATTTGTGCAGTGACCGTATTCGGGCCGTGGCTCGGCCAGGTGCTCGGCGCGTTCTTGTACATGATGCAACCCGTCGATGGGGCGCGTCGAATCGCCGGCTGCCTCAAAGCGGCGGGAGCGTTCGAGAGCGCTACGGGCGCGGGCTTCGTCCAGAGATGCCCGTAGGCGGTCGAGATCCCGCTGGTGGCTTTTCGGCATGTCCTCGACGTCGTAGAGATCGATATCGTCGTTGCAGGTATCGTGATAGCCGCCGACAAACCAGCTATCCTCCGGAATCAGAATATCCCGCCCGCGCAATCCACGGCGGACATCCGGATGATTCGCCATGGCGGCGAAAATACGACCGTTGGGCCCCCCACGGCGGCCCCCGCAAGCGCCGCAATCGTGCGCGGATTCATGCGGATTATTTAGGCTCGTCGATCCGTGCCCTAACACAACCACTAGCCTCGCCATGCCTTTACGGAGACCCGCCGGCCCCAAAACGTTGGCCACCCGGTCGATCTTTTCCTGGATCGTAAATCCGGCCAGCAACCCATGAATCGCTTGGTGCCCGGGCTCATCCGAACGCATGAAGGCCAATTCGGTGCGCGGCTCCGGAAGGACGCTCGCGTTCAACCACCCAATCAGATTCGCAAAGTGGCGGGGGCTCAAAACTCGCGCGGCCAAAGGGAATAGGCTAAAAATTCCTAGAAGGCATGTCCCTAACCAGCCTCGCAGCAGAGTTCTGGAACTGACGAAATATTCCCAGGCAAACATCGCCCAGGCGCGGCGCAATTCCTGACGTCGGCGGTGTGTTTTTTCATGCCCGGAGGACGGACGTTCGGCCACCGCGTGTTGCGGCTTGACCACCACTGGACATAGCGCGACGCCATGTGCGTCGTCGATTCCAACATAGTTCATCGCAACGCCAAAAAAGCCCGCCGCGCCAAAGGTCTCCACCTCTGGATCGACCTCTTCCAAGTGGCGCCGCACCGACTCTTCCCGCTCATCGATGCAGAAGAATACTTGCGAGGCCAGGCGGGTGGACTGGTACGCGTCCGGGCTCGACGCATGTCGGCGAAGCGGCAACAGAATTTGGCGTTCATGACGCCGCTCATAGGCTTCGTGCCAGACGCGGCGGCGTTCCCAGTCGCCGAAGGCCAGCACAGAGGCGCGGAACGAGGACACTTGCTCGTCGGTCCATTGAGTTAACTGGGACAGGGAGTGCCCGGCCAATTGCGCCGCATCGAAAAGGATGGCCGCCTGCGTCAGTCTCCAGGCTTTCATGCCGCAATCCCGGATACCGGCGCTCCTGTCGGCCGGCACCGTTGCCGATGCGGTCAGAAGCAGGCGGACGGCCAGGAAATCCATCAACTTCGCGGGCACACGTTCGTGGGGAGCGAGGGATGGGTCCACTTCGAGTTGGTACATCAGTCCGGCCCAACCCGGTAGCGCGAGGAGCTCGGCTTGTAAGAATTCTTCCCACTCCGGCTCTTTCACGCCGAGCGCTTCCAATGCGGCGATCACCGCCGAAGTGGCGTCGAGCTTAGACCAAGCCCCAATGCGCTCCGCCAACTCGTTCATCTTGTTCGGCCTAACGGTACGGGGCTGACGCAGAAGCTCCAGGCTCGCGGCCCAAAATCCATCCTGCCGGTTCGGCATTCGCCAATAGGACATGCCTTGGTCCAGGAAGACCGAAGACAACTTGATCAACAGGGGATTGACGACATCGTCAATTGCTTGCCTCGATGCGAGGCCCCTGGTCGCACCCCAATTGCGCAGAGGAATTCCCGTTAGCCAGAAGTCGAAAAGGGCTCGGGGAGTATCCTTATAGATCGCCCTCATCGCAGGCACGGGCAAGTCCGGCCGAAATCTCTCCAGAAGACCTTTTTCTTCGATTTCCCAGTGAATGGTTTCGTTGCGGAAAGTGCGCACGCCCGGAATCAGCAGGACTCGCCGCAACGCCGCATCCGTCTTTTCCCGCCCCAGCACCGCTTCCACATCTTCAACTCTGATTCGTCTCTTCGCCAATGCGGCCCGGTAGGCGGCTTCCGTCATATATGGCTCGGCATCAAAAATCATGGCCGCCTCGGGAACGGCCTTCTCGAAAGGCATGTGCTGGAAGGCATGCAGCGTGTTGTGGTGGATGAAGACGCCAATCGGGCCCTGAGCGGGCAAAAAATGAGCCAAATGTCCGATGGTGTGTTCGAGGCGTTCGCGTGGGCTTGAAGAGACTAATTCCATTAGCGGTATTGCGAGTATGCGGCTAAGGTGGGCGAAATCCAATCCCACGAGTAGGGGGTGGATTCGACCGGATTAACGGTATCCCCGCAATCCGGCCTCCACTAATCCCCTCTGGAGGCTATAGGAAGAGCAGCCCTTTCCAATGCATCCTGAAGATCGAACATTATGTCCAAACACGCAGATTCACCCACTCTCACCCGGCCCTCGGGACCCATACCCCGGGGGACGGCGGAAGGCTTCCGGACTTATTGGAAAAACGACCTGATCTCCGGTTTCCTGGTGTTCCTGATCGCCCTTCCGCTCTGTCTGGGAATCTCGTTGGCCAGCGGCTATCCGCCCATTGCCGGCATCTTTACGGCCATCATCGGCGGCATGCTGACTCCTTTCTTTAGCAATTCCGAGCTGACCATCAAGGGCCCGGCGGCCGGCCTGATCGTCATCGCGCTCGGCGCGGTACAAGGCCTGGGCGGAGGCGACGCAATGCTGGGCTACAAACGGGCGCTAGCGGTAGGGGTTGCAGCCGGCCTGCTGCAGATCGTCTTCGGTTTGTTTCGGGCTGGCTCGCTGGGCGGCTTCTTTCCCGTCGCTGCGGTACATGGCATGCTTGCCGCCATAGGCGTCATCATCATCTCGAAGCAGGCCCACATCGCTCTCGGCGTCGGTCCGCACGCCAAGGAGCCACTCGAACTTCTGGCGGAAATTCCTCATTCCATCATGAACTTGAATCCCGAGATCGCCCTCATCGGCCTCATTAGTCTTTCGCTCCTGTTCTTGCGGCCGTTCGTCAAGAACAAGTTCGTGCAATCCATCCCTGGGCCCATGCTCGTTCTTTTGGTCGCCACCCCTTTGGCCGCTTATTTCGACGTCTCTCACCAGCATCTCTACACCTGGGCCGGCCACCAATACGGCATCGGGCCGCAATATCTCGTCCACTTGCCGGGCAGCCTCCTCGGTGCCATGAGTTTCCCTGATTTCTCCGTAATCTTTTCCGCCGAAAGTCTCAAATGGATCGTCATGTTTTCTCTGGTCGGCAGCCTCGAGTCGCTCTTGAGCGCCAAGGCTGTCGATCTTCTCGACCCCTATCAGCGCCGGACAAATTTGAATCGCGACCTGCTCGCTGTAGGCGCCGCTAATACCCTCGCGGCTTTCGTCGGCGGGTTGCCTATGATTAGCGAAATTGTCCGTTCCTCGGCCAATCGCAACAATGGCGCAAAGACACGTTGGGCCAACTTTTACCACGGCTCGCTTCTCCTGGTTCTGGTGGCGGCGGTACCCGCGCTTCTCAACCTGATTCCGCTCGCCGCCCTCGCCGCGATGCTCGTATTCACCGGCTACAACCTCGCTTCCCCCAAAGAATTCCGCCACATGTGGATGGTGGGCAAGGAACAGCTCGCCGTTTTCTGCTCAACCCTGCTGGCTACGCTGGCAACCGACCTTTTGATCGGCATCGCCGTCGGCATCCTCGTTAAGGTCGCCATCCATCTCTTCAATGGTGCCAGTGTGCCCTCGCTCTGGAAGCCGAAGGCTGTGCTCGAAACCGGGCCTGAAGGCCTTGCGGTACTTCGAGTGCAAGATGCCGCAGTCTTCACGAACTGGCTCGCGCTACAGAAGAGAATCGCGGCCTTGGCCGTTCATCCGCGGGCCCAGGTCGACCTGTCGGGCACCAGGCTCGTTGACCATACGGTCATGATGAAGCTCGAAGAGATGGTGCAGGACTGGAAACTCGAAAACCGCGAGCTGATCGTCACTGGCCTCGAGCGTCACAAGATGCTCTCTTCGCATCCTCAAGCCGCGCGCGTCTTGCGCAGTGTCTGACGCGAAAGAGTTCCGCCACTTTATATGCCTATCGGTGCCCCTCTATGTATACTTTCGCTATCAGCCTTAGCGCTTTTTCTCCCGGCTCTGCATGCTCAGGACACTCCCTCAGCCCTGCTCAATAAGCAGCTTCCCAAATGGGTGCAATTCAGCTTCGACCATCGTTTTCGCTTGGAGGGCTACTCCGCCCTTCGCTATGACGAAAACAACAACGATCGCTGGCTCTTGAACCGCTTCCGGGCCAACGTCGCCTTGCATCCCACGAGTTGGCTTTCGTTTGCTGCGCAAGGACAAGACTCGCGGGTCTTCTTCAAAACTAATCCCAGCGGACAAAACACTTATATCAACCGCACGGACCTGCGGCTCCTCTTCACGGACATCGGTAAAACCGACCGTGGCAAGATTGCGCTTCGCCTTGGCCGCCAGGAACTCGCCTACGGTGACGAGCGCGTGCTCGGCGCTGCGAACTGGGGCAACGTCGCCCGCACCTTCGACGCCGCGAAACTCATTCTTCGCAGCGGACCCTTCCAGTTGGATCTCGTTTCGGCCGCCGTCGTCACGCCCCTCGCCAATGGCCTGTCACATCATTTGCAGGGCAACAACATTCACTTCGCTTACGGCAAATGGAACAACCCGATTCCACAGTCCACTCTCGAACCATACTTCATCTGGCGCGTTGGCAAAGGCGCGGGTGATGCGCTAAAGGGCATCATTCATCAGGACCGCAGGGTCGCCGGCATTCGCTTTCTGGGTAAGTTGCCGGCTCATTGGGACTATACGACCGAATGGATTTTCCAAGCCGGCAATGTGAACGGCCAATTCGGTTATGAATCCATCCGCGCCTTCGCCCAGCACACGGTATTTCGCCATAGCTTCGAAAATGTACGCTTCCACCCCAGGGTGTTGGGCGAATTCAACTCTGCGTCGGGCGACCGCAATCCGAATGACGGCAAAAGCGGAACCTTCGATCAATTATTTCCCACGCCGCACGAAAAGTATGGGCTGGCCGACCAGGTAGGTTGGCAGAATATCCAACACTACTCGGGAGGGGCGGACATTACTCCTTATAAGGGCCTCACTCTCAAAATGCTCGTGCATGAC
>JBKJSR010000672.1:0-11189 GCA_046594355.1 Bryobacter sp. | reverse complement strand
ATCGCTTCCGTGTTGCGGGGAGTGACAGCCAAGCCGATGATCGAAGGAATGATCACCTGACGAGGGGTTTCCGAGTATTGACTTTCGGCTGCGACAAACCAGAAGAGCCGGTTTCTCAGAATGGGACCACCGACACTGCCGCCAAACTGCTGCAGAGTTTCAGAAGGCCTCAGCAGGACAATTGGATTCAACTCGCTTAGCGCACGGTGACGAATCTGATAGAAGCCGTCGCCGTGATATTCGTTGGTGCCTGACTTTGTGATGGTGTTCATGACGCCGCCGGTCGAGCGGCCATATTCAGCGGAGTAGCCGGTAGCCAGCACTTGGAACTCGGCGATCGCGCTCTGCGGAACGGTGATAATGCTGGTGGATCGCTCGCCGCCACGAATGCCCCCAAAGAAGGGCTGATTGTAATCGGCACCATCGAGCATGATGTTTGAATTGATGCCGCGTTGACCCGCAAAAGAAATTTGATTGCGGGTGGCACCTTCGACGGCGGCATTTGGGGTCAACAGCACGAAATCCTGAAAGCGGCGGCCGTTGATCGGGAGATTCGTGATTGCCATCGTGTTCACCAATGTGCTGGCCACGGGAACAGCGTCTTGCAAGAGCGTTTCACCGACATCAACCGTCGTGCTGGTCGATTGCAGACTCATCTTGATGTCTACCGTGATGGTGGAGCCGACGTTCAATACCAGGCCGCTGATCTTGTTTTCGGCAAAGCCGGGGGCGGTGGCCGAAATCACGTAGGTGCCCGGATCGAGGAGAACGGCGCGATAGATACCGCTTCCTGAACTCGTCAGATCACGGCTGGAACCCGTAGCGAGATTCTTGATGTTGAGTTTGGCTCCGGCAATTACGGCGGCGTTGGGATCCGTTACCGTGCCGACGATCTGACCTTTGTTAGCGTCTGCTTGCCCGAAAAGGGCGGATAGCGAGCACACGAGGAACAGTACGAGACGAAGTGTGTGATTCATAGAATTGTTTCTTTCAAAAAAATCTGAAGCGGGAGAATTTCATGTTAGCCTAACCCTGTTTCGAAAGCATGAATTTCGAATTCGGTTTCCGTGCTGGCGCGAATCATAGTATTCTTGATAGAGAATAGTATTTATGGAAGCGCAATCCTCCGTTGAAGCCCAGTTTGACCAAACGGTCAAAGCAGATATCGCCTTGTTCCGCACACAGGTCGACGATTTCCTGGCCGGCAATCTGACCGACGATGAATTTCGAGCCTTGCGGCTACGAAGAGGCGTTTATGGCCAGCGCCAACCTAATGTTCAAATGATCCGGACGAAGGTGCCTGGGGGCTTGGCGACCGCAGATCAAATGGAGCTGTTCGCAACCATTGCGGACAAATATGCAGAAGGCAAGGGCCATCTGACGACTCGTCAGAACATGCAGTTTCATTTCGTCCCACTGCCGCAGGTTCCGGATCTGCTTGAAGATCTGGCTCAGTTAAGATTGACTACACGCGAGGCCTGCTACAACACGGTGCGCAACGTGACTGGATGTCCGCTCGCCGGAGTCTGCCCCGATGAAGTTTTCGACATCTCTCCCTATCTTCGCCAGGCTGCCTACGCTTTTCTGCATCAGGAGCTGACCGACAATCTTCCGCGCAAATTCAAAATCAGTTTCTCGGGATGCAAAGAAGACTGTGCGGTTGGCGGTATTCATGATCTCGGCTTCACAGCCCAAATCCGGGATGGCCAGCGGGGCTTTAAGGTCGTTGCCGCCGGAGGGCTGGGACCAGTGCCGAGTGAAGCACAGGTGCTCGATGAGTTTCTTCCCGTAGAGCGGCTGGTGAATCGTTGCGAGTCTGTGATTCGCGTGTTTGGAAAGTATGGCAATCGCAAGAACAGGCACAAGGCTCGCCTGAAGTTCATCATTCGGGAACGTAGCTGGGATTGGTTTAAGGAACAGGCGGATTTGGAATACGCCGATATCCTCGCCAATGGTGGCATTGAGGCGCCAAACGCCGTTCCGGAGGGTTTCGGAGCTTATTCGGCAGAGCCGCGAAAGCTTGGCCGGGAGGAATTGCTTCCGATTCTGACCGATCCGTCTCCCGACTATGAACGCTGGTTGGGCACAAACGTAAAGCCACAGCGACAAGCTGGCAACGTGGTGCTAACGGTAAAAGTGCCGCAGGGCAACATGACCGCTCAGCAGATGCGAGCCGTAGCCTCGATTGCCCGCGCTACCGGCGATGGCCTGGTGCGCATTACGATCGACCAGAATCTGACGATCGCCTGGATACAGCAAAATCGGCTTCGCGAGATCTATGCGATGCTCCAGCAAGCCGAGCTTGCGGAATCGGGAGCGGATGAGATCGACGATATCGTCACTTGCCCTGGCGCTTGGAGTTGCAACCTGGGAATCACGAAGACGATGAATCTGGGCGAGGTGCTGCGGCATACCGTCGCCAACCACCCCGATGCACTGGTTCGCAAATTACACATCAAAGCCAGTGGCTGCCCCAACGCCTGTGGCCAACACTGGATTGGCGACATTGGATTCTTCGGTAATGTGCGCAAGGTCCTTGGACGGGAAATCCCCTTCTATCAAATGTTGCTGGGTGGTGGTAAGGATCGCGAAGGGATGCTGAAGTATGGGTTCACCATCCAGAGCATTCCGGCAAAGACTGCCCCCGAGGCGGTGACCAGAGTGCTGAATCACTACATGGCGAACCGTTTGAACGACGAGACCTTCCGCGAGTATGTGCTCCGCTACAAAGTGGAGACATTCCGCACGATGACGAACGACCTCGCAAAGCCAATGGAAATCGATCCCGACTTCTACATGGACTGGGGCGATACAGACCCGTTTAGCCTGCAACTCGGACGCGCCGAGTGCGCAGCTTAGCCGCCTAAATTTTCCCTTTCAGCTTTTGCATCGAAGCAGCCGTATTTATTTTAGGCTGGTCGTTTGCAACTGCGGCGGCCAGAGTTCCCAACTGCACCGGCACACTGGTGTCGATCATCTCGAACATGGTGCCAATCGGCAGGCCTTGGGCTTCTTTTGTGAAAACGAGTTCTTTTGTTTGTGCATCAAACTCGATCCGCAAACAATCGCCGTCCTCAATTTGCTCCGTTGCCAGCAGGTTCGAAAGCGGTTGTACGAGCAATCGTTCCATGCTGCGCTTCAAGTGGCGTGCACCATATCGCGGGTCTACACCTTGCTCCAGCAAGAAGGTTTTCGCCTCATCGGAAACGGCGTAGACGAATTTCTTCTGATTGGCACCCGCAAGCAGCCGTTGCTGGAAGATGGCCAACTCGATATCCAGAATGCGCCTTAAGTCGTCCTCTGCAAGATTCTTAAAGACAACGATCTTGTCCAGGCGATTGATGAACTCAGGTGTAAACTTTTTGCGAGCGGCTTCTACCCCAGTTTTGCTCTGCTTATCGTTTCGTTTTTGAACTTCTTCCGCTAGCATCGTTTCGCCGCCAAGCGACTGGGCGAATCCCATTTTAGGATTGCCGATCTGGCTCATTTGCGCAGCGCCGAGGTTGCTGGTCATGAAAATCATCGCCCTGGAGAAATCCACCTTGCGGTTATCGCCCAGCGTGAGAATTCCCTTATCCAGAATTCCGAGCAGCAAGTTCCACAGCGCATCGCTGGCTTTCTCGATTTCATCAAAGAGCACGAAGCTCAACTTGACGTCGTCGTTCCAGTATTGGTTCAGGTTCTCCTGGCTTAAAAGCGGATGTGTCTCGCGGTGGCCGAGATATCCGGGAGGGCTTCCGATCAGTTTGGCGATTTCGTGGCTATGCTGAAACTCGGCGCAGTCGATCTTGACGACAGGACCAGGCCGGCGCAGCAGGCATTCCGCCGCCGCCTCTACCAGGCGAGTCTTGCCCGTGCCCGTTGGACCAAGGAACAAGAAGCTGCCGATCGGCCGCCCAGGCGAGCTCAGACCGGTTGTGTACATCTGGAACATGTTCACGATCTGGCCGATCGCATCGTCCTGCCCGGCTATCAGTTGTTTCAACCGGTGTTCGAGATATGCCGCATCCTTGCCGGTTTTTTTGGGATCGAGGGTGGTCTTCATCCGCTTCGGCTCAACACTCAGACCGAGAATACGTCGACCATAATTCAGTGGGTGCAGCGTCACGTCTTCAACGCTTGCACGTGTACTGCCATATTCACTTTGCCAATCCGTCGAAACTTTCAGGCGCAATCGTTCTTTCCTCTCTTGATATTCGGCCCTCCGGCGGGAATCTTTAGGACATCGACCTTATACTGGAGAGAATGCCGGATATGAGCCTCTTCTGGCTGCGGGTGGCGGCCTTTTTTTACGCCGCCGGTTTGTTCCGCACCCTTTGGACATTATTGAAAAGTCGAAGCGCGGACCCACCCGCATCCCCTGGGAATGCCGTTTTGGGAAGTTTCGCTCTGGGTACCGTTCTCCATTTGGTATCCATCGTGGAACGGTCCATGTCTGTGAGCCATTTGCCGCTCGACAATTTCTTCGAGTCGTTAAGCCTGTTTGCTTTTCTTCTGGCAGTTCTCTATCTGATCGTACATTGGAGATACAACTTCGCTTCGCTCGGAGTACTCCTCTTCCCGATCGTGAGCCTGATGACCTGGATCGCTTCCACGGAGAGCCCCGTCACGCCCTGGTCGAACCCTCGCGTCCGTGATGCATGGCTCATTGTGCATGTTGCGCTAATCCTATTCGGAATTGCTAGCGTTTGTCTTACAGCAGGGGCTTCCATTTTTTATCTGGTTCAAGAGCGGAAGTTAAAACGCAAAGACCTTGCGGCTGCATCGAGACTCCCCGCGCTCGGCACGCTGGATCGATTGATTAACAGGACCATGGGATTGGGCTTTGTATTCACAACCCTCGGAGTGTTGGCCGGAACGACTTGGGCTTACGTGGAAAGCGGCACGAGGTGGCTGGGCAATGCGAATGTTCAAATTGCGATCTTCACCTGGCTGTTCTACAGCACGATGATATTTCTGCGCGCAAGCCAGGGCTGGCGAGGGCGCAAGACAGCATTCATGGCGCTGGGCCTGCTTGGATTTTCGGCCCTCACCTGGGTGACCCATATTGGGTTGAGGACGACCCTCGAACGATGAGCCGCATTGCAATCTGTGGCCTGAGCCACCGCACCGCGCCTGTCGAGGTTCGAGAAAAACTGGCGCTGCTGCCGACAGCGATTCCGGCGGCGCTCACGGAATTGAATCATCAGACAGGCGTAAAAGAGAGTCTGATTCTCTCCACCTGTAACCGTGTGGAGCTAGCCTTGTCGCTCGAAGACTCGGCGAGCTTGAACGACGCACTCCATCACTTTCTCGAAAGGCAAAGCAGCATCAGTCTGGCGGCCGCCGACCCATACCTCTACAAACTCGAAGGGCGCGACGCCGTGCGGCATCTATTCCGGGTTGCCTCGAGCCTCGATTCGATGGTGGTTGGCGAACCGCAGATCCTTGGCCAGCTCAAGGAAGCCTATTCGCTTGCCAAACAAATGGGAACCATCAACAGCCACCTCGACCAACTGGTTACCAGGGCATTCTATGTCGCCAAGAGAGTGAGGTCGGAAACGGAGATCGGCGCAAGTGCGGTCAGCGTAAGCTATGCCGCAGTAGAATTGGCGCGGGAGATATTTGGCAATCTTTCGGACAGCAAGGTGATGCTGATCGGTGCCGGAAAGATGAGCGAACTGGCGGCACGGCATTTGCGAAACACAGGCGCCAAACAAATCTATGTTACGAATCGCACTTACGACCGTGCGGTTGATTTGGCCAAGTTATTTGACGGTACTATCGTCGATTTCGCAGCTTTCAAGCAAGCGCTTCCGAGTGTGGACATCATCATCACTTCGACCGGTGCGCGAGAACCGATCCTCACGGTGGAAGACATGAAGACCGTCATGAAGGCAAGGCGAAACAAGCCGGTCTTTATCGTCGATATCGCAGTGCCGCGCAACGTCGAAGCTGCAGTCAATACGCTCGACAACGTATTTCTTTACGACATTGACGATCTGCAGAAAGTTGTGGAGCGTAATTTGCGCGGTCGGGTGGAGGCGGCCGAGCATGCCGCCCGCATCATCGAAGAAGAAGTCCAATGGCTCGAGAGCCGGATGCGCGAACGGGAAGTTTCGCCGGCGATCATCAGCCTCCAAGGCAGGCTAGAAGAAATTAGAGCGTCGGAACTGGAACGTCATCGGGGCAAATTCGGTCCGCTGAGCCAGGTCCAGGAAGATGCGATGGAAGCACTGACGCGGGGCATCATCAACAAGGTCGCGCACGGGGCGATTGCAGAACTCCGGCGCCAAGGATCGCAAGGGGATCCGACGGCGGCCCTTGAGGTCATTCGGAGCGTTTTCCGATTGGAGATCAAAGAATGATTACTATTGGTTCGCGCGGGTCGATGCTTGCACTCTGGCAGGCGAGGCATGTTCAGGAACTGCTTAAGGTCAAAGGCATCGAGGCCCGCATTGAAGTGATCCACACGACAGGCGACAAGATCACGGACGTCGCGCTGGCCAAGCTCGGGGCGCAAACTTCCACCAAAGGTTTGTTCACCAAAGAACTCGAGGACGCACTGCTCGACAGGCGGATCGACATCGCCGTACACAGCCTGAAAGACATGCCGACCGAATTGCCGGAGGGGCTGGAGCTGGTTGCCGTGCCGGAGCGGGAAGACCCTTACGACGCCATCATCGGTTGCACGCTTGAAGAGCTGCCCCTGGGAGCAAAGGTCGGCACGGGTGCTCTACGGCGGCAGGCTCAACTCAAGGCGTTGCGGCCAGATCTCGACATACAGTCGATACGCGGCAACCTGGACACACGACTGCGCAAGCTCGACGAAGGGCAATACCAGGCGATAGTGCTTGCTTGTGCGGGGCTGCGCCGACTGGGCTGGGCGGGACGAATCGCAGAACGATTCGACGCTTCGCGGCTTTGCCCTGCGGTGGGCCAGGGGGCTTTAGCGATTGAAGCGCGGGCCGGCGACCGGAGGGCTGACGTGCTCACGCATGAGCCGACGCGCAGGGCGGTAGACGCGGAGCGCGCCTGTCTGCGCGAGTTTGGTGGAGGCTGCCAAATTCCGATGGGCGCGTTTGCTACCTACAGGGGCGAGGTGTTGCATTTGGAGTCTGTTGTGGCTTCGCTCGACGGAACGCGGGTCATCCGGTTCGCCGCCGATGGAAGCGATCCGGCTGCCTTGGGCAAGGCCGTGGCGGCAGGCCTCATCGAGCTGGGAGCACACGAGGTATTGGGGTGAAGGTTTACCTCGTGGGTAGCGGCCCGGGCGACCCGGAACTGCTTACAGTCAAGGCGAAGCGGCTGCTCGAATCCGCCGACGTGGTCCTCTATGATCATTTGTCGAGCCCCGAGGCCCTGCAACTTGCCGCGAAGGCGGAGAAACTCTATGTCGGCAAGCGCCGCGACGACCACAGCTTCCATCAGGATGAGATCGCAGCCATGCTCATCGAACACTGGAAGTCGAACAAGCTTGTGGTCCGGCTCAAGGGTGGCGACCCTTACATATTCGGCCGCGGAGGCGAAGAGTGCGAAGCACTGGCGAAAGCGAATATTCCCTTTGAAGTAGTGCCTGGAATCTCTTCTGCGATCGGTGCCGCCGCGTATGCGGGCATTCCACTCACGCATCGAGACCATGCAAGTAGTGTGGCCTTTGTCACGGGGCATCATCCGGAGGCAATCGACTGGAGCAAAGTTGCGCATGTCGACACGCTGGCAATCTTCATGGGTGCATTCCACTTTCCAGAGCTTGCGGCAGCACTCATCGCCGCTGGAAGACCTGCGGACACTCCGGCGGCAGCGGTAAGCTGGGCAACCCGGCCTGAGCAAAGTACTTTAGTGGGAACCATCGCCAGCCTCGCCGAAGCGAAGATCGAGTCTCCGGCCATGATCTACATCGGAGGAGTGGTTCAGCTCAGCAAGCAATTGAACTGGCTTGAGAAGCTGCCACTTCACGGAGTAAAGATCGCAATCACAAGAGCCCGCACAGCATCACCGGCGATGGCGCAGCAGTTGAATTCCATGGGTGCTCAAGTGATCGAGTATCCAACCATTGAGATCGCGGCCCCTCTGAGTTTTGCCGCGCTCGATCAAGCTCTTGCCAATCTTGAACACTACGACTGGCTCATCTTCACGAGTGCGAATGCGGTGGAGGCGTTTGCGGCGCGGCTGACGACTTCGCCCCGCGACCTTCGCGGGTTGCGGGCAAAGCTCTGTACGATCGGCCCAGCGACTCGCAAAGCGGTGGAAGCCATGCACCTGAAGGTCGATATCGTTCCGCACGAGTATGTCGCCGAAAGCTTGGCACAAGCGCTCGCGGGACAGGATATGCAGGGCAAGCGTATCCTCATTCCACGGGCGGCGCAAGCCCGCGACACCGTGCCCGATGCGTTACGCGCGATGGGGGCTCAAGTAGAAATCGCCGAAGCTTATCGAACCCTCGTCCCGGCCTCGGGCGAAGCGCCGGAAGCAGACTGGATCACTTTTACGAGTTCCTCTACAGTCAAGAATTTTATTGCCCTGAATTCACCGGGAACGATTGGACGCTACAAGACGGCGTCCATTGGCCCGATCACAAGCGAGACACTGCGCATGCATGGAATCGAGCCCACGGTAGAGGCTAAGCCACACACCACCGAAGGAGTGATCGATGCCATCCTCGGCTATCACCATCCGCAAAGCTGAGCCGGCCGATGCCGCACACTTCGTCCGATTCAATCAGGCGATGGCTTGGGAAACCGAAAGCTTAAAACTGGACGAAGACAAGATTCGAGCAGGGGTGGATGGCCTGTTTGCAAAGCCTCAGTTTGGCTTCTATGTCGTGGCTGAATTTGAGGGTAAGGTTGTCGGCGGATTGATGATCACCTATGAATGGAGCGACTGGCGGAACAAAGTTTTCTGGTGGATCCAAAGTGTTTATGTGTTGCCGGAGTTTCGCGGCAAGGGCATTTATAGAAGCCTTTATGAAGCGGTCAAGCAATTGGGGCGCGAAAATGATTGCTGCGGCTTTCGCCTCTATGTCGAACGAACAAACCCGCTTGCGCAAGAGGTTTACAAAAAGCTCGGTATGGATGAAAGCCACTACCTCATGTTTGAGGATTACCAGATGTAGTCTTTGGCGGCATCCCGGCGGTCATAGCCGTCGAGTACATGGACGACCCGTAGTTTCTTGAGCCGCGCGGGAGACAGTTGACCAATCGGAATGTAGAGAATTTGCCGTCGAAGGTGTGACGCAATCGAACGAAAAATGCTGCGGGGCGGCTTTGGAGCAACATAAACCACATAACGTTGTGTGGCGTAATCGAGAGCGGCCATCAGGAGCCGCTCCGCTTTGGTCTCGGCAAAGTCGTAATCCAAATCACTCCAGACATCGCAAAGCCGCCGCGATGGAAGTGTCAACAGGAAGCCGCCATACTCTGCGCGGCCAATACCTGGGCCTACCAGATGGGCGAAGGGCTCCGTCGAATAGAAGGCCATATCCGATTCGTTCTGATGCTCTCCGAGCCAGGTCGTCAGGTAGCGGTATCGATCGTCGGTGTCGCTGTCAAAGATCACGACGACACTGGAAACATCGCCGGCCGCCCGCTCCAGGCGTTTCACATAAATGGTGCCGAGGTGCCAGTTACGCAAGGTCTCGCGCATATCGATTCCATCGAGCAAGGAAGAGTTGAAGGGTTCAGTTCGCGTACGCTCTTCAGTGAGAATGGACTGCGCCTTCTTCTGGAGAAAGCGGCCGAAGTCTTCGATGACAATATCCTCGGGCGGATAGGAACAGATGGAATCGCCATTCAACTCACGCGCCCACTCGCCAGGCTTACCCTCCTGCTTGCGGTCTTTGAGCGTGCGAGGTTTGAGACGCTGCTTGGGGCGGGGCAATCTGCGCCGCAACTTGAGCTTGCGCGTGCGAAAGAAAACTTCATCGCCCGAGAGCCGTAGAGTTTGCGGCTGGCTGGTTTCTTCCTGAAAATCGTAGCGGCTGCCTGCCTGCCAAACCTCCCACGCGTAGTTGTCGTCGGCCAGTGAACGAGCCGCAATGGTGAGCTCATACAAGGTCGCCATCAGGGAACCGGAGACGTGCGCCAGATTCCGCGTGAACTTCGCGAGGAGCCGTCTCTGGTAGGGCATCAGCTTGTCGCCGGTACTCTCCTCGTAATCCACTTCGGCCCGCCGCAAGGTGTCGTACTGCGCGGCCGGCCGGTCGATCAAACGGACATCGGACATCTGCTTGCGCCAGTACTCGTAGCGTTGCTGGAGTGCCGCATATTCAGTAAGTACTTCACCCAGCGAATCCGGGTGAACGTTGACGAGGTCCACAAAGCCGATCGAAACACGTTGGCGGGGAGGATCTTGCGGCAGCTCCATCGCATCCAGTAGCGGATCGAGCATGTTGAGCGACACCACCACAAAAACGCTCTGCAGTGGATCGGCACCTTGCAGCTTCCAGGCGAGTCCCGCCGCAAAATCGTTCACCTCGTCATTGCGCTGCTGCGGAAAAAGCCTGTAACTTTCGATGTAGCGGTCGAGACCGATTTTCTGAATTGCAAAGGTATCCGGATAGTCGTCCGGAAGGTGCGGCCGTTCGCCGACCGCAGGGTCGAAGAGAATAACTTCCGCCCCGATCTCATGGGCGGTACGATACGCTTCGACGAAAGCGTCGCAGGGTTCGAGAATGCAATAGATGGCTGAGGACTGGTCATCCTCACCCAGCCGATCGGGATAAACGAGGGCGCTGATTTGAGGGAAACGCGCGGCTGCTTCATAAAGCCGCGTTCCAAAAAATGCGGGCAACTCAAGGGCGACAACCGGAGGCCGTTCCTTCAACAGCGCCTTGCGTACTTCCATTGCGAATTCCATCCGTCCCGGAGCGACGGGGAAGTAGCGGAAGCGCCCACGACGCAAGCTGCTGAACTGGGCGAGAAAGCTATCAGACCCCTCGGACATAGCGCATAGCTTCCACGCCCAAAATCGTCTTGATTGCCAGCGGCAACGATAAGCGGTCATTGATCGCGCAGGCACCGGCGCTGCGCAATTTCATCGTGTAGCGAATGATGTTGATGCCATCTCTGATCGAGAAGCGCTCTTCGGCGTGATGCGCCTGCTGCAGGAAGTCAGTGACATATTCCACAATCTGCGAGTCTGCGAAAGGAAGATTCTCCTTGAGAATCGCCAGTTCCTCTTCCCTTTCCGGAAAATCGAGCAGGATCTGC
>JBKJSR010000651.1:0-3868 GCA_046594355.1 Bryobacter sp. | reverse complement strand
CTTGCGGAATGGATGCCCAAGGGCGTGAAGATTCTAGACTGGAGCGCCACGCCTTCACCCAGCAAGGACTATCGCGAAGCAAGAGACTACATTAGGAAACAGTTGGAGGGGCTTATCGGCGAGGTGAAAAAGTGAGTGTGGGTGAAGGCATGGAAACTCGTCCTCCCGAGGTCATTTTCGGGGAGGCATTCCGCTTCTGGTTAAAGCTCGGGTTCATCAGCTTCGGAGGACCGGCTGGCCAGATCGCGATCATGCACCAGGAACTCGTCGAGCGGCGGCGTTGGATCTCCGAGCGCCGCTTTCTGCACGCGCTGAACTATTGCATGGTGCTTCCCGGTCCGGAAGCTCAGCAGTTGGCTACCTATATCGGATGGTTGATGCACCGGTCATGGGGCGGAATCGTCGCCGGGGTGCTGTTCGTGCTGCCCTCGCTCTTCATCCTGATTGGATTGTCGTGGATCTACGTCGCATTCGGACACACGGTCGTGGTCTCCGGACTCTTCTATGGAATTAAGCCTGCCGTAACTGCCATCGTCCTGTATGCCGCGCACCGGATCGGCTCGCGTGCTTTAAGAAGCGTCCCACTGTGGGCGATTGCCGGTGGGTCGTTTCTCGCAATATTTGCCCTTGACGTTCCTTTCCCGGCGATCGTGGCCGGCGCCGCCCTAATTGGCTACATCGGCGGACGTGTTGCTCCCGCCAAGTTCCAATCGGGAGGCGGGCACGGTAAGGGGGGCGGCACTTTTGGCCCGGCACTGATCGACGACGACACTCCGACTCCGGAGCACGTGCGGCTCTCATGGGGGCATGTTGGACGGTCTGCCGGAGTCGGTGTCGTGCTATGGATGGTCCCGATGGCGTGCCTGACTGTGCGCTACGGGTGGGACGCTACCCTAGCAGATGGGTTGGTTCTTCACCAAGGCTGCGCTCCTGACCTTTGGAGGTGCGTACGCCGTGCTTCCCTACGTTCATCAAGGCGCGGTCGGTCACTACGGTTGGTTGACGGCGGCGCAAATGATGGATGGCTTGGCACTGGGAGAAACGACGCCGGGTCCGCTAATTATGGTGGTCGCCTTCGTCGGATTCGTGGGCGGTTACCTGAATGCGCTCTTTGGTCCGCAGCTTTTATTGGCTGCGGGTGCGACAGCGGCCGCCGTCGTCACCTGGTTCACGTTCCTGCCATCTTTTGTCTTCATCCTCGCGGGCGGACCGATCATCGAATCGACTCGGCAGGACATGAAGGTCACCGCGCCGCTGACGGCAATCACGGCTGCGGTTGTCGGGGTCATTCTGAACCTTGCCTTGTTCTTCGGATACCACGTGCTTTGGCCCGGCGGTCTCAAGGGACCCTTTGACGGTATCTCCGCATTGATTGCCATTGGAGCCGCATTTGCGCTGTTTCGCTTCAAACGCGGCGTTATGGAAGTGATCGCGAGCTCCGCTGTCGCGGGACTCATTGCGAAGAACCTGCTTTAGCAACTTCTACTTGCCCGCCACTCGCCAGTGAGAGACCTCGAGCCTTCTCTTGCCCATGCTGTTGGCTTATCCGTGTAGATCGGCGATGACATTGGCTATCCGAGTCTTCGACCAGCCAGCATACGTGTCAGCGTGGCACTTAAGGCAATCCTCACTTGGTGCTGTTTTAATCGGGTTGAAGTTAAGGCTTTCCGCCTCAGTCCTTTGACGCTACTGTTCGAATTGCCCTCGGACGTTAACGTCGAGGGTTAGCGGCTGAAGCGAGCATAGCATTCTGGGGGAGTTTCCATATGAAGCGAATTGTCGTGTTTCTCTTTATCGCGACCGTCCTTCCGAGACCTGCGAATGGTCAGAATCGGGAAGACCGCGTGGCGGACCTTGAACGAAAACTTTCCGAAACCAGAAGCGTCGTGGCGGCGCTTCAAAGAACGATTGAGGGCTTAACGTCGGAGATGCAAGCGTTGCGCCAACCGAGCGCCTCTTTCCCTGTGGCTGCCGCTGTCCTTCCCAGTGCGTCGAAACCAGTTGGAGATGCATCTGATCCCTACCGGGATCAAATTCTACGGCCTCACCTTGGCCAGGATGAACGCGAATCCGAATTGTCCGCCCGGCCAGAACTATTCATCCAGTCCCGATTCCAGGCCCTTCCTATCCACGGCAGCACCCAGCAAACCGCCCCGTCCAATTTCAAACTTACCCGCATGGAAACGCGATGGTCTGGGCGAATCTCCGACAAGATCGGTCTGGGCTTTGAACTCCAGTACCACCCCGCGCCTACCGGGGCCGCCGTGGAGTTGGTCAATGATGCCTTTGTGGAATACTACGCAAACGACGCTGTCACGATCCGCGCCGGCCAGTTCGTCAAGCCTTTCGGCTTTGATATCCAGCAATCGAGTAGTATCAGAGAATCGCCCGAGCGCGGCATCTTCGCCGGCTATTTCTTTCCAGGGCAGAGAGACCGGGGGGTGATGATCTCCGCGAAGCTGGATCGCTTGGGAGATTCCTGGCGCGGCACTCAAATCTTTGCCGCAGTGCTCAATGGCAACAGATTCTTCGTCGACAACAACCGTCAGTTGAATTACAATCTAAAACTTCGTAAGGTTTTTGATCGGATTCCATTGGCAGTGGGTGCTTCAGTGCAACTTGGACGCCAGCTTGTGCCAGAAGGGGTGGCAGGTGACAACCGGGAAAATCTTTACGGTGCGGACCTTCAGTGGGCATGGAAGCGACTCGGTGTGCGTGCCGAGTTCGTGGCGGGCAATATGCCATCTACGCTACTCGGTCTCGATCCGGAATTTGCACCAGCCTTCCGCCCCGGCGCTCACTCCGCCGGAGGCGCTATTTTCTCCAGCTTCCGCCTGACGCGACGTGAGCAAATCTACTGGCGCTATGACCAGTTCAACCATGGGCCAGTATCCGGCAAAAACGTTCAAGCATTCAATTTTGGTTACTTCAGGTATATGGGAGAGAAGTCCAGAATTGGTGTGGATTACCAGATCAAGAATCGGGTCTCCTTCAACGATGACCATCTGAATACCAAGTTCCAAATTATGTGGAATGTCATGTATTAGAAAAAGCCTATATTATTTTTGCTAGTGCTTCGACCGCCAAGATCGGCTCCCTCGGTCGCGGCTTCGGTGGCGCGGAGGCAGCGTAATCGGCTGCCGACATACAAATGCATTTAAGCGGTCGTGGTACTAGCGACGGAGCGATGAAAATCGGGTTCGCAGATCGCCCACCGCCGCATAGAGCTGATCGAAGCCTTCGATTACAAAGAGGCGCTTCTGGAAGTGGTCGATCTCGAAATGGGTTTCGACGACCTCGGAAAGTTTGAAGGGGCGCCGCTCGACTTCCGCTGAGTGAAGCGAGTGTTCGAGTTCACGAAAGCTCGACATTAAACCACTGCCGTAAGCGCGTAATCCTTTGTTCGTGTCCATGAGGCCGAACTCGATCGTAAACCAGAAAAAACGGGCGAGCGCGCCACCGACCCGTTCATCGTTGTGCAACTCTTCGGCAAGTGCGCCAAAGCTCCAGAGCGCATCGGCAAAGACGGGATCGGTGTGCATAGGGACGTGGCCGGCCACGTCGTGAAAGATGTCAGGCTCGGGGAGATAGTCGAGCTGATCCTCGCGGCGGACACTCGTTACGGCAGGGAAGCGGCGGGATTTGAGATGGGCAAAGAATTCAACCGCCGGTACAAAGCCGGGCACTTCGAGGCCTAAGCCGCTGGGCGACCCGGTCAAGGATAGCGGCCCTGGCGCTTCGGGTAGCAGAATGACATCCCGCCTCGCTCCGCTCACCGGCTTTCAGGCCGTCGAAGTGCCCGGCTTTGTACCGGCGGTTGAATTCTTTGCCCATCTCAAATCCCGCCGCTTCCCTGCCGTAACGAGTG
>JBKJSR010000637.1:0-4386 GCA_046594355.1 Bryobacter sp. | reverse complement strand
GGCGACCGGGTATGGCGACGATTGCCGTGTGGGGTTCAGAGCGTGACGTCGGGCGAGCCAGCACTTTGCGGAACCGGATATCGGGAAAGCTTCGCAAGGAATGGATTGTTGGCGGCTATAGCTTGACCAAAGAAACAGTAGACCGGGTCGTCGAGTTGATTGAGCGGGAGAAGCCAGTGGCCCTCTACGGCTTCACTTCGATGCTGGAATTTGTCGCGCGGGAGATTCTTCAGCGCGGCGTTTCCGTTCCGAAAGGCGCGGTGGTAGCAGCCTGGAATGGCGGTGAGATGCTGAATTCCCGGCAAGAGGAATTGTTTGAATTGGCATTTGGAATTCCACTCTTGAATCTGTATGGAAGCCGCGAGCTGTCGGCAATGGCCTACCAACCGCAGGGAGAAAGGCAACTGTTGCCATTGCGTCCGCTGCTGTTTGTCGAAATCGTCGATGAACTCGGGCGGCCCGTCCCGGCGGGGGAATCGGGAAGATTGCTGTGGACGAGCACAGTGTGCCGGGGCACGCCTTTTCTGCGTTACGAGTGCGGCGACTTGGGAAGTTTTGACAGCACTGGAGCCGATGAGTCTGGAATTCGAAGAATCGCTGAATTACAGGGGCGCTCCGCCGGTCTGATCGAGCTGAACGGCAGGACCATCAACGGACTCTTTTGGAATCACTTGTTTAAGGACTATCCCGAAGTGGAACAGTTCCAGGTTGCGGTCCAGGAGGGCCGCGAATTGGAGTTGCGGCTCAAGGGGAAGCCATTTTCAGAGACACAGGAACAGCGCTTGATGCTCATTTTGCGGGATTTGGCCGGAGACACTACGATACGCCTGAAATGGGTAGATCAACTGACTCGAAGCCGGCAGGGGAAACTCGAACAGGTGCTGCGGGAGGGATGATGCAAATCGAGCCGGAACCCATTCAGATACTCCACGTTTTTGGTTGCATGGATCGTGGCGGAGCAGAAACGCGCACGCTTGAGTTAATGCGTTCCCTGGACCGGGCGAAGTTTCGATTTGAATTTGTTTCCCTGCTCGGGAGCCGCGGAGATTTCGACGATGAAATCGCCGCAATGGGCGGCAAGGTGCATTACCTGAAGCTGGACTGGATTTTCCCATTGCGATTTATGGCATTGCTCCTGCGCCGCCACTACGGCGTAATTCATTCTCATGTACACTTCTTTAGCGCTTTTTTGCTGTTTTTGGGACGTATTGCGGGAGTTTCGCGGCGGATTGCGCATTTCAGGAGCACAGCGGACGGTAAGGGAAACGGCTTGGTACGGCGCATACGGAATCGATTCCTGAAGTTCTTGCTTCTCCAAACGGCCACCGATATCGTTGGGGTCAGCGAAGCAAGCCTCGTAATTTCCTTGGGGCCGGGCTGGGCCGGAGATGAGCGATGTCAAGTGATCTATTCCGGGATCAGGAAGGAAGATTTTCAAGCGGAGCCGGATCGGGATGGAGTGAGGCGGGAGTTTTGCTTTCCCGACAATTCGATGCTGGTCATCCACGTCGGCCGGCAAGTGCCCGAGAAAAATCATGCCCGGCTGATGAGGATCTTTGCAGAGATAGCGGAGCGGGTACCACAAGCACGCCTGTTGCTGGCAGGTAAGCGTGAAAACCCGATCGAGACGGAAATGACTGAAATTGCAAAAGCTCATGGCATCCTCGAAAGAATCGTATTTGCGGGAGTGCGCAAAGACATCGGGCGGCTATTGGCGGCAGCGGATGTGATGATTTTTCCGTCTTTACGGGAAGGCTTGCCTGGTGCTGTTGTGGAAGCCTCCGCCGCTGGAATTCCCATTGTTGCCAGCACAATCCCGGGGATAGCAGAGTTGTGCGTCAAGCTCCCGGGCTTGATCTGCCTCGAATTGGCACAATCCGACACCGATTGGGCCAACTGTGCAATCGAAGCAATGCAGTCGCAAGCGGGCAATGATGCGCGGCGCAGGGCCTTCCCTTCTCTCCTGGATCTCCATTGCTCGAAAGTCAAATTTGAAAACGTCTATTTGCAGGGCCAAAAACTTCGCAACCTATCGGGGAGGAGCCGATGATCCGGAAACTCGAACGGATTTCGTTACTGACTGCGGCGACTGGAACGGCGATGATATGGATTTTGCCCTTCCTGCTGGAAGGAAGTTCCGCCCCGGAATGGGTACTCAGCCGCTGGTATCTACTCGTTGCAGCACCGGCCCTGCTCTTCGGGATCTTTGCTTTTAAGCGCTATGCAGGGTTTGCTCAAGCGCCCCCGGTGCTCGCTTATTCGATCTTGATTTCAATTGGCTGCCTCTGGACGGACCCGAGCGAAGAGGGGCGTGGACTTCTGATTGCGGCGGCGTTTGTCATGGTGCTTCCCATTTCAGCCTTGATCCGGAAACAGGATTTTCTGGAATCGTTTCTGGTTTCGTTTGCCCTGGCCAGCGCAGCGTCGATGCTGTTCGCACTTGCAATAACAGGAAGCTTGACGCTAAAGGATGCAGTTGGGACAACAACAACAAATCCAAATGGAGTGGGAATTCAGGCTGCCTTGTCGGTATTATTTCTGGTCATGTTTTTTCCTGAGGGAAAAGGATGGAAGCGTATCTCCTGTGCCTGTTTCGTTGCCTTTCTATTGCTCTGTGCCATCAATACCGCCTCAAGAACGGCCTTTGTCTCAATGGGTGGAGCTGTGCTGGTCGCCCTATTTCTTTTGAGCCGCAAGTCTGCCATCCAGATCATGATCCTTTTGACGATTGCCGGGCTGGGCACAGTGGGAGTCAGTGAAGTTCTGGATCTGGAGACACCGTTCTACCAGGGGATTCAAAGCCGTCTGCTTGAGGATGAAGAGGGCACCAGGGGCACTTTGGGAGACAGGGTCCAGATCTGGGACGTGGCTGCAGTTGCTTTTCTCAGCGATACGAACTGGCTGTATGGCACTGGAACAGGGGGCGTCGATAAGGCGTTGGGTGGCCTCTACGAGAGCAAAGGACGCGCCAAGGGCCGGGACGGGATCTGGCGCCTGCACTCTCACAACACTCTGGTGTGGAGCGCTCTTGCGCTTGGAATTCCGGGGATCCTCGGACTGATTTGGGTGTGGCTGAGCATGATCCGCGCAGCGTACAACCTGGACCGGCAATTCCAGAGCTGGGAACATTGCACACTCACGGCATTTGCGGGAATTACGAGTTTGGGTGGCGTCATCACCCAGGATGGAAGTTGGTGTGTTGTGGGCGTAGCATTGCTGTCCGGGTTGTCAGCTCCACTGCAAAAAACTGCTGTTGCGCTGCAATTTGTGTTCCATGAAGAGAATCGCCGGGTGCCCAAGAGTCGAGGGATGGCGAATCCCGGCGGCGGAAGAAAGCCGGAACTCGAATGGACCTAACAGTGAGCCTGGAGGCGCGTTACCAAATCGCGAAGGACGGTTCCGTCTGGTCGCAGGCCGGGATGGCGCGTCAGTTTTGGGAACGATATCTGGACGTATTTGACCGGGTACGAGTTGTGGCACGCGCCACAAAAGTGGATCGGCCTCCCGATGGCTGGCTGCCAGTTACGGGGAAAGACATACACTTTCACCCGATTCCAGACTTCCTTGGACCATGGCAGTACTTACAGCGCTATAGGGCTGTAACACAAGCGATTCGTGAAGCGGTTCCGGCGAAGGGCGCGCTCATCATGAGGGTTGGTTCGCAAATAGCGAATGTGATGACGGGCAAATTGCTTGAAACAGGCTATCCATATGCTCTCGAAGTAATTGGGGATCCATACGATGTTTTCGCGCCGGGAGTGGTGGAACACCCTTTGCGCCCCCTGTTTCGCTGGCATTTCGCCAGAAGTCTTCGTAACCAGTGTTTAAATGCAATTGGAGTTGCTTATGTAACAAGGAATTCATTGCAGAGAAGATATCCAACCCGCATGATCAGCGAAAGTTTGAGCGACGTGGAACTGCAGGGAGAAGCTGTACTGGGCGGAACTGCCTCCACGTATTTCTCCAGCATCGAACTGGAAGCTTCGAGCATTGCAGATGGAAAGCGAAAGCCAAAAATCGGGGGACCCTACCGCATCATCACAGTGGGCTCGCTTGCCCAAAGGTATAAGGGCGTGGATGTTTTGATCGAAGCGTTGGCTTTGTGCGTCCAGCTTGGCCTCGACGCGTCAGTAACGGTTTTGGGAGATGGGAAATTCCGCGCTGAACTCGAAGATTTGGCGAAAAACAGAGGACTCGGAAATCGGGTCGAGTTTGCCGGGCAATTGACGGCGGGGAAGGCGGTGAGGGACCGGCTGGATCAGGCCGACCTCTTCGTTTTGCCGTCGCGAACGGAAGGGCTGCCAAGAGCCTTGATTGAAGCGATGGCAAGAGGACTTCCATGCGTGGGAACGACGGTCGGTGGAATTCCAGAACTACTGGAAAGCG
>JBKJSR010000625.1:0-7423 GCA_046594355.1 Bryobacter sp. | reverse complement strand
GTCGGGGGATACCGCCGTTGTCGACGCCGTGTTGAGAGTCGGCAACACGACGGCCGAAGTTACGGTACAGGCCGATGCCGCCCCGCTGGTCACGACGACTTCGGCGACCTTGGCCTCGGTCATCGACCGCGCACGGCTCGATCAGCTCCCAATAGGCGGCCGAATGTTTCAGACTTTGGTCGCACAAACCACACCGGGACTGGACGGCGCGTCGGCGTCGCCGCGTGTTTGGGGCCTGCGTTGGGGCGTTGAGTTTTTACAGGACGGCGCGGTCATGGCCAACCGCGACACCGGCGAACTTTCCGGACGGCCACCCGGCATGGACACGATCGAAGAGATTCGTGTCGAGACCAATGCCTCGTCGGCGAAAATGAATCGTCCGGGCACGGTGATGATCACGACGCGCGGGGGCACCAACCTATTCCACGGCTCACTGCTCGAAATCGCACGCAACAACAACCTCGGCTTCGGCGTCGCGCGCCAGCGCCAGGATCGCTGGACCCGCCCGCCGCATTTCGTGCGCAACGAATTCGGCGGCTCGGCCGGCGGGCCGGTCTTGATTCCCAAGCTTTACAACGGCAAGAATAAGACGTTTTTCTTCACTTCCTACGAAGCATTCCGTAGTTTGAGCGCGACTACCAAGAGCGCGGCCGTGCCAACGATGGCGATGCGCGAAGGCGACTTCAGCGGCTTGGCCGACAGCGCCGGTCGCCGCTTTACTCTCTACGACCCATGGTCCACCGGTGCCGGTTGGCAGCGCGTTCCCTATGCGAACAATCGCATTCCGATGGCGCGCCAGAGCCCGCTCGCCAAGTACCTTTATTCCGTCACGCCCGCCCCCACCGATCCCGGCATCAACCCGCTCGTCGCCCGCAACTACTTCTATCAGGCGCCGAATAATCGCCTGGAGTGGACCCTGACAAATCGCTTCGATCACCGCATCTCCGACAGAGACCAGATTTTCTTCCGCTACTCCTACGGCGTTCGCGATTCCTACGCGCAATCGGGCAACAATGACTCGCCGACCACGCTGGACTTCTCCGCCAACGGGACCTTCCGCCCGATTCGCGATCACACCGGCGTCGTTTCGTGGAACCATACGTTCTCCCCCACCTTCTTCTCCGAGACCCTCTTCAATGTTGGCTCGGAGGATCTGAACTTCATCAACGTCGGCGACGACAAAAAGTACGCCGATATTCTCGGTCTGCCGAATCCGTTCGATGAATTCGGTTTTCCAAACATCACCTCCACCGGCGTCGGCATGGAGTATGTCACCGCGGCCAATCGCCGTAACTCCATCGTGCAGATCTATAACTTGGATCAAAACATGACGAAGATTAAGGGCCGTCACGAGATTCAATTTGGCGGCCGCTTCCGCAACGAAAAGCTCAACATCCTTCCCGATCAGCAGCAGGTGCAGGGCGCGCACGCGATGAACGGACAGTTCACGGCTCAGTTCGACCCCACGTCGGGCTCCACCTATGGCGCGGTTCCGTTCACGGGCCACCAGGCCGCCGACCTCTTCCTCGGCACCATCAACTCCTACTCGGCGCAGTTCGTTCGCAAGTGGTATCGCTTGAACACGAAGGAGTTCGCGCTCTACGCGCAGGACAACTTCAAGGTCAACTCGCGCCTGACCTTGAACTACGGCCTGCGCTGGGAAATGTACACCCCGATTCGCGAACAGAATAACTTCCTCACCGGCTTCGATCCCAAGACAAAATCGATCGTCAACGGCACCGATTGGGAGACGATGTTCAAGATCGGTGCGACCACGCCCGGCATCGCCCGCACCTTTCAGAACCTCGGCGTGCAGTTCATCACGCCCGAACAAGCGGGGCTGCCCAAGGACTTGATCCAGCTCAACAAGTGGGACTTCAATCCGCGCGCCGGCTTTGCTTATAAAATGACCGGCGGCTCCCGGCCCTTCGTCGTGCGCGGCGGCTACGGCCTCTATGGTTTTCCTATGCCCCTGCGCGCCTTCAACGCACGCATGCGCCAGAACCCGCCGACCACGGCGCGTTTCACCCATCAACTCTCGAACTCCGCTCAGACTCCCGACCGCTTGCCCAACTACGGTTTGCGCTCCGTGCCCACGACGATCGCCGGCGTCAATAGCCGCGACGTGCTTGACTTGAACAACCCCACCGGCATCGCACGCGGCTCGTTCCTCACCAGTTACTTCAATCCCTATCTACCCACCTCGCGCGCCCACGAATGGAACCTCACCTTCGAGCGCGAGATCCTGGAGAACACACTTTTGAAATTCGGCTACGTCGGCACCCGCGGCTCGCGGCTCGACATGTTCTACTCTTACAACCAAAACCCGAACGACTTTGTGTGGTTCACGCGCACCGGCCTGCCGCTCCCCACGGGCGCGTTCTCCGGCACGGCCCGGCGCCCGTTTGAATCTACGCTGTTTGGCGACATTGAGGAGTATCGTAAAACCGGCTGGTCGAACTCGCAGAACTTCCAGATCGAAGTTCAGCGCCGCTACGCGAAGGGATACGGCTTTCAGCTCTTCTACGTGTTGTCGAACTCCTTAAAAGCCGCAGGGAACGGCTGGGCTGACGACGTTCTCCCTTCGGACAACACCTTCCTTCCAAACGCCGTGCCGCAGGACCTTGGCCAGCGCTCCCGAATGCTTTTCTATCAGCGCGATTCCGAGATTCCCCAGCATCGCATCAATTGGAACTTCATCGTCGGAATGCCCTTCGGTAAAGGCAAACGCTTCGCTTCAAACGCCGGTGCCATCGTGGATCGCCTGGTTGGCGGCTGGCAACTCGCGGGCAATGGTTCCTTGACATCTACCTGGTGGTCGCTGCCAACCGGCAATTGGCGCTTTCCGAATCCTGTCGAAGTCTACGGCACCAAAAACAAGGTGCAGGACTGCCGCAGCGGCGTTTGCCAGGATGCCTATCTCTACTACAACGGATACATTCCCGCGAACCGCATTAACAGCGTTGATGCCAATGGCCGGCCGAATGGCGTGATGGGCGTCCCCGCGGACTACAAGGCCTCGCACTCGCCGCTGATTCCGATTCCCGCCAATGGCGGCAGCGCGGCGGATCCGAACTTTCCTTTCTACGAGAGCAACACCGTATGGATTCCCATGAAGGACGGCTCTCTGCAGCGCACGACGCTCAACGACAATCTGAATCCGTGGCGCAACCAGTGGATGTCCGGACTTTATAACTGGAACCAAAACGCGTCCCTGTTCAAGATCATCCCGGTCAACGAACGCGTCTCCTTCCGGCTGAACATCGATTTCTTTAACGTCTTCAACGTGCCTGGTATCCCAAAGACGCCGAACTCGTCCTCTGGCCTGATTGATGCGCAATTTTCCGGCAACGGTTCCCGCGCACTGCAATTCGGACTGCGCCTGAATTGGTAAGTTGCAACGCAAAAAGTCTTTGTCCCGCTTTTCCATCCGCCGCAAACGCAGGGGGCGCTCAACGCGCACTATCATGGGCCGCGCCGCCAGCCATCCGGAACTCGAGTTTCCGGCCCTGTAGTTTGGCGGCCCTATTCCCAATGCACCGTAAGTCACGACCTGAAAGTGTTCTGATCCGCTGAACTAAACTGATCCTGCCATGCCGCTTTCTACCGGTGACAAACACGAAGCGCAGCACCCGGACATCCTCGCCCGCTTCGAGCGCGAGGCCAAAGTCCCTACGGCATCGAAGGCCGTGCGCTGGTGGTGAAACTCGTCCCCGGTGCAACCATCCAAAGCCCGCTCCCTCTGGCCACGGCCCTGCACTATGCGCGGCAGACCAAACCGCCTTTAGCGCAATGCAGACGATCAATCGGCAAGCCAGCATCCTCGGCCCGATTTCGTCTGGATCGTGAAAGGCGATCTCATAGTCCGGCCACGTCGGATGGACCATGAGGCGGTGTGGGCCCCGTTGGCGTTTCACTTGCCAGCCCGCTCTTTCGAGCGTCGTGAAGCCCCCCGTGCTTTAGTTTCACCGTGAGCAAGTGGTCCGCAATCACCTCGATCGCCAGCCGTTCGGCGTTGCTGATGGCCTCGTCACACGTTGTGCTTGCAAGAGCATCTCAAGCAGATGACAAGCTAGTTCTGCGTGCGATGAACGAATTCAAAAGGCTGCAGTTCTGCTCCCAAAGGGTGTGCTGCCTCTTTTCTTTCATGCCCTCCACCTTGTCCTCGCTGGTGGGAAAAAGTATGATTGGAATCGCACAACGTCCGAACGCCGAGCGAAGTACCAAAACGGCCTGCTCCTGCTTGATAGAGCTATTGAACTAGACCCCAAATTCGCTTCAGCCCACTTCGAAAAGGCAGGCTGCCTCAAAGAGCTCAAACGATATCAGGACGCAATCAACAGCTATACAGAAGCTCTAAGTCTTGGTTACCCAAAAGACAAAGCACTTTCGTATCGGGCGGATGCCTATGCAGTATTGAAGCAATATTTTTTCTGTTTAGGGCCAGAAAGAGTTGATCCGTCATCATGATACTGAGCAGGGCAAGAAAGCCCAACTTGTGGCCGCCTAGGAGCGACTTGGTGAATTTTACTCGCTTGATGAAGACACTGAAAACTCCATCCGTAGTTTCAGCAATGCGATTAGACATAACTTGACATATAACCGATTTTTGGACTTGAAGAAGCTCAGGTCCATGTATCCTGAGTTCGAATCGATGGATGATCGCCAATTTTTCGAAAAGTATCATATATCTCCAGTTGCGCTCAACACGCATTAGGGCGTATCGTGGGCCATGGATCGCAGAGACTTATTCCGCGCCGCCGGCATGGCCGCCGCCGCTTTCTCCAGCGACGCCCTTCCCCGTTTAGAGGCAGCGTTAGCAGCACAAGGCGGTAGACCCGCCGATTCCCTGGCCGTTGATGAAGACTTCTGGTTCCAGGTGCGCCACATGTTCACCGTCGACCGCAACATCATCAACCTCAACAATGGCGGTGTTTCCCCATCCCCAAAGATCGTGATGGAAAGTGAAAAACGTTACCTCGAGATCGCCAACATGGGTCCCGCCCATTTCATGTGGAACATTCTCCGCCCCGAGATGGAATCCGTCCGCCGCCGCCTCGCTCATAGTTTCGGTTGCGATCCCGAAGAGATCGCCATCACCCGCAATGCCAGCGAAGCCCTCGAGATCGTCCAACTCGGCATGGATCTCAAACGCGGCGATGAAGTGCTCACCACCAATCAGGATTATGGCCGCATGATCACGACTTGGCAGCAGCGCGAACGCCGCGACGGCATCGTCCTCAAGCAGATCCCCTTCCAGGTCCCCGCCCCCTCCCTCGACTACCTCGCCGACCTGATCGAAAAAGCCATCACGCCCAAAACCCGCGTGATCCACATCTGCCAGATCACCAATCGCACGGGTCAGATTTTCCCCGTCAAAAAGATTTCCCAAATCGCCCGCGCTCGCGGCATCGAGATGGTCGTCGACGGCGCACACGCCTTCGGCCAGTTCCCGTTCAAGCAGGCGGACCTCGATTGCGACTATTACGGCACCAGCCTCCATAAGTGGATTCTCGCCCCCGTCGGCACCGGCTTCCTCTATGTCCGCAAAGATAAGATCGGCAAAATCTGGCCCCTCATGGCCGCCCCCGACTCGATGCGCGACAACATCCGCAAGTTTGAAGAGATCGGCACCCACCCCGCCAGCCAGCGCAATTCCATCACCGAAGCACTCACCTTCCACGAATCCATCGGCGTCGAACGCAAGGCCGCCCGCTTGCGTTACCTCCGCAAACGCTGGCAGGCCCGCCTCCGCATTCTTCCCGGCGTCACGATGCATACCAGCGACGATCCTGAAATGAGCTGCGGCATTGGAACTGTCGGTTTCGCCGGTTTCAGTATCCCCAAACTCGCCGAATACTTGATGGAAAAACACAAGATCATGGTCGTTCCCATCGTCACCGGAAACGAATATAGCGGCCTGCGCATCACCCCTAATGTCTACACGACTCTCGAAGAAGTCGATACCTTTGCCGAAACCATGGAGGATATCGTTAAAAAAGGACCCGCCGCCTTGGGGCTGGCCGGATAATTTTTTACTTGACTTTGTCATATGAAATTTCATAGAGTGCTGTAAGGTCAATCTTTTCTTGAGGTTGGATTATTTGCGCTGTCTCGGTCGATAGCAAATTCTAAAAGCAACAAGATCCGGCACTCATCGTTTATCGATTTGCTGCCGATATGTTTGATAAGGACTGCATGGCTTTTAACAGACTTATACTTTCCGCACTGCTCGCACTTTTAGTGCTGCTGCCAGGGGCTGCCCAGGCAATCACCGCGAAAAAGACTTCCGCGAAAAAAATTGTGGCCGCAAAGAAGCCGGTCGTTTCAAAAGCCTCTTCACGCTCTAGACATAAGGGCACCCCGGTTCTGCGCAAGGCCTCATTGACGGTACCCCGAAAGCAGCCTTCCCGTTTCCGCCAAAGAAACAGCCCCTATTCGGGTTTCTGGACAGTTCCAAACTTCGCCGACGCCACCGAAGGCGATGTCATCGACGGCGAAGATCTCACCATCCGCCGCGCTGCCGTCGAAGCTCTCAATGGCATGAACGGTGCCGTCGTCGTTGCCGATCCCGCCACGGGCCGTATCTTGAGCATGGTCAACCAAAAGCTGATCCTGCAAAATGGCTTCCAGCCCTGCTCCACCATCAAAATCCTCGCCAGTGTCGCCGGTGTGATGGAAGGCCAATTTGATCGCGATAAGGTCCAAAAGCTCGGCCGCAGAGAGTATATGGATATGACCCAGGCTCTCGCACGCAGCAACAATCCCTACTTCGCCAACATCGGCCGCAAGCTCGGATACGAAAAAATCAACTACTACGCAAAATTGCTTGGCCTCGGCGAAATCGCCGGCTTGAACATCCCCGGTGAGCAGCCCGGCATCTGGCCCGACAAAGAAGTTGCCAGCGGCATCGGCATGATGACCAGCTTCGGCGATGGCATCAACCTGACGCCGCTCCAGTTCGCTTCCATCCTGAGCATGGTGGCCAACAACGGCACCATGTACTACATGCAATATCCGCGCTCCCAGGCCGAGATTGAAACCTTCGTTCCTCAGGTTCGCCGCCGCCTCGAAAACATCGAGACCGCCATCCGGGAGATTCGTCCGGGCATGCAAGGTGCTGTCGATTTCGGGTCCGGCCGCCGTGCCGGCTACGAAGACCATGAACCGATCTTCGGCAAAACCGGTACATGCACTCACTCCGATCACCGCACTCACCTCGGCTGGTTCGGCAGCTTCAATGAAGTTGGCGACCGCAAGCTCGGATACGAAAAAATTAACTACTACGCAAAATTGCTTGGCCTCGGCGAAATCGCCGGCTTGAATATCCCCGGTGAGCAGCCCGGCATCTGGCCCGACAAAGAAGTTGCCAGCGGCATCGGCATGATGACCAGCTTCGGCGATGGCATCAACCTGACGCCGC
>JBKJSR010000618.1:0-4178 GCA_046594355.1 Bryobacter sp. | reverse complement strand
CTCGCAGATTCGTTCACTACACAATGGAGCTCCCGCCTCAACGTCTGAAGCTGCGGTGATCCAGGCGGGACTCGCCGCCATCCAGGGCAAAGACCGTGCCGCTCGCGATCAGGCCGTCGAAGAACTCACGAGCATCGGCTTGCCCGTCCTCACTCCGCTACTGGACACGATTCGCGACACCGATCAGCACGAACCCAAGACGCTTTACAACTTGTTCAATCGCATCATTCCCTCGATTGCAGACCAGCCCGACCGCACCGCCAGCCTGTTCCGCCTGGAGGCGGTCCAGCCAACCCGGGGTGCCTGGCCGCAAGGCGAACTCAAGTTGGACACGCAATCGATTCCCTGGTCGTCCATTCGGCTTTTTGCCGTACGCAAGAAATCCATTTCTCGCGAGGTCGATGTACATTCCCTGCGCCACTCGACGCAGATTGAATATCTCGATTCAGGTCTCCATGCCTCGCCACAATCGAATCTGACTGCTACCGCACGAGGCTTCACGCGGCTTTCCTGGAAGCAGGACGAATGGGCCACCGGTCCAAACGGTCTTACCAAGCCTGCGCCAAACTACAAAACGAATCTGGTCGACGGCCATCCATTTGGCGCTCTTCTCGCACGCATCACGGCTAAGGGCACTCTGATTTTTTTAGGTGAAAACGCGTCCAAGCCGAAGGTGGGCACGGGGCGTCTGCAACTTGCGATCAACGACAATGCCCATTGGCAAAACAACTTCGGCAGCTACCTGGTTTCATTGGTCTTGACCGAAGCCTACGATCTCGGCGATGCACGTTAGAACGTGAGCGCAAAGCCAATCGTCAGCCGCTGCTGGGGAAACCATTGATGCGTTTTCTCCCGGCGATCATTGGAGATTTCATCGACGATTGGAGACAGTGATTTCTTGAGGAAGTCTGGCCGGCGGCTGATGCTGCTTCGATAGTCGAGCCGCAGGACCCAACATTTTCGTACTCGAAACTTGATGCCGCCACCGATCTGAAGTGCGGGCTGAAAGATCCCTCCTCCATCGAGAGGCGGTGCGCTGGAAAAATTGTAAGCTGATCGAAACATGCCCACATTGCTCAGGCCGATTCTAAAAAGTCCCGTCGAGCCCTGGAAAGGCGCGTTTGTGAGGTGAACCAGTTGCAATGCCGGCCCGGCCGCGACATACGGCCTCCAGCGCGATTCCAGCGGCCGCAGGTGAACCACTGTGTTGTAGCTGAATTGTCGTGTCAGCAGTCCCGCGTTTTGTTCCACCAGACCTGAAAGCTTTTCACTACCATCCACCTTCAGCCGCTTCAAATCCAGGCGGAAATTTCCCCGCAAATAATGAAAGCCAATTTCGTTTGAGATCCAGCGGTTGGCATGCACTGTAACAGACCCGCCCAACGCCCAGCCGGGGCTGATCCGGTTGCCAGCCGAGAGCGAAAATTGCATTCGCGATCCATCTGCCGTCTGGTGCCGCATCAGCAGCAGCGCTTCTTCTCCGGCGGTGGATTGTGAAAACAGCGAAGTACCAAGATTAAACCCCAACTCAACCGTTGGCGTTTCCCAGCCGGACCTTCCCCGCAGCGTTGGTTCTTGCGCTTTTGGCCACTCACGTCTTCTTGCCGGTGCCACCATGCTGGTGCCTTCTGGCGTGTCTACCCAGGCCTCCGAACGCCACTGTGCCGAAGAAAGGTTGCTGAAGTCTGCGAGCAAAGTCTGCCGCACATGCGGCTCCGGCATGGCAATCGATTTCTTCTGCATCATGCGGCTCAGGTGAATGGCCCAGGCTGTTCCCTGCCAAATGAAATTGCCGCGCATCACATCGTTACGCAAACGCAGTATGAGCTGGCGAGTGCCACGGGCCAGACCATGCCCGCGGTAAGGGCCAGCCTCTTCCCCATTCCCCTCATCGAAGCGGCGCGGAGTTGCACAATCGCCGATGCGCAAAACGGCGATCGCACGATCAGTCTCCAATATTTGTCCGCTCCCGTTTTTCACACTTTCTTCGACCCACGACCGAGCGAACTTTTCGGCTCCGATTACGCAACCGGTAAAGACCAGATCGTTCACCACCTTTGCCCGCTCCTCGTCGATGCGAACATCAATCTCGTGAGTAACGCTCCGCTCCCGCACCTTCATGATGATGTCCGTATCGTGGGTAGCCGCCGCAGTGAAAACAGAAAGACCATCCCAGCTTTCCTTCCACTCATAGATGCGGATGTGATGGCGTCGCGTGAACGTGTTCAGGGTTTTCGACAGCGTCATTACTGCGGGCTCGCCGTCGAGAAGCAGTGTGGACATTGGTGCCTCCTGGTAAGGCTGCGTCTCGGCAAATGCTCTCAGAGAGCGGTACTTGGTGGAGGCGGTGGAACCCATCGACTGCACCCAACCGGCAGCTTCAAAGGCTCTCCCCACTGCTTCCCGGTCTCCGATGAAAACGAGATTGGTAATATCCGAAGCCTTGCCTTCGACGAGGGTCGCAGTGCGGTAGGGCAGCCGTTGCACTAACGCGAGCATCTCCCTTCGCGCGACTTCACTGTTCTCCAGTGGCTCCAATTGCGCGTCGATCCTGTAGTTCGTCTCAAGCGTCTGCTGTAATTTGAGGATCAACTCGGCACCGGTCTCCCATCGGATCTCCGGTTCGCTGAAGCGAAGCATCGTCGAAAACGCGGCTGTCGAAAATAGGAGCGCGATCGGGTCCACGGAGGCGATGCCTGTCAATACGCCTGCCGCTCGAAACCCTGGCGTATTCGTCGATCGAATCCCGCGTATCGCCCCGCGCTTGTCCAGTCGCTCCCTCGCATTCTCGATCTGAAAGATACTTGCGTCGATCGCAATCGCTTCCAACCCCGGTATTTCGAGCGAATTGAATTCCAGCAGCAACGATGCCCGCTCATGAACGAACCCAAGCCCAACGCGCTTTGCTTCACGCACCTGGCCGCGCACGATGGCACCGGCGGGAATGACAATGAAACCTTCCGTGACGACCGCTGCGATCACGATCGCCTCAATCGCCGCACCCGGCTTTGCCGAGTAAGAATTCAACCCTTGGCGCATTCTGATTTCGATGTGCGTGCCGGCGGGAACTTGAGCTGCGGAAGTAACGAAGCCTGCACACAACAGCGCCAAGGAACCGAGGATCCTGTATCCCCGGCCCGCTAGGCGACGAATCTGTCTTTGTTGAACTGTTTTTCTTTGCAGCACCGGGCGCAATGTTTCTTAAAGTTCTCCCGCAAGAAAAACAAACGGGCATAGGACCAGAACTCTATCACTGCTTGGGTGTCAGCGAGAGCAGTAGATTGCGTGCCGACCCAAATTCGTCTTGAATCCTTTCGAGATGTTGTCTTGCCGAATCCACGTTCTTTCCCTGTGTAGGCTCGCTTCGGCAAAACGCCGCGACTTTTCGTAGTCGTCCTTATATGCATGGTAGGCAGACAGATTGGTGTTGTTCGCGCCATCGCCAGGGTCGATTCGATGTGCCCGCTCCAGCCACTCAATGGCTTTGCCGGATTCCCTCTCTTGCAGATAGAGCGCGCCCAAATTCGTAAGGTCATCGAAACACTCCGGATCGCCTCCAGCCGCTTCCCTTTCCGGAAAGCCTTCATTGCATCACCAACTTCTTTCTTCGCCCGCTTTGTCGTCTTGTGCTCCAACCTCGCCGCGGAAATCAACCCGCTATTTACCGGCTGCTTCTTGTCACCGAGCACTATAGTCAGATCGCCGCCCGTGGAATTATGTAAGTCTTGCGAATGACGGATCTCCCCGGCTGCTCCCACAACACGCAACTCATAAAAGCCAAGCGGCTGGGCAAGCAGTTGGAAGTTTCCCGGAATGCCTACCTGTTGATCGCATACGACGCACGACGGCGAGCCGATCTGAGCTGGTGACGACGCCAGAAATGGGCTGCCCCAGAGAACGGCTCCCATTCGATTCCATTTGTTCCAAAGCAATCTGGGCGGCGGCTTGCCCGGTGAGGGCCGCCCCGGCGCTAGCCTATCCCCTATACTGAATTTTCAGTATTTGATACACGCCGTCTTTAGCAATCCGGGTTGACTTGAGTTTGGATTCACGAAGCGCGGCAGCTCCTCGCGGCAAAGCCCTCTTCACCTACGACAGCATCAAAGCCGGATTGCTAAAGACGGCGTGTATCAAATACTGAAAATTCAGTATAGGGGATAGGCTAGCGCCGGGGCGGC
>JBKJSR010000334.1:0-5783 GCA_046594355.1 Bryobacter sp. | reverse complement strand
TCCGCCCAAGGCTGGAAGGACCCCGACGACCTGATCGAAGCTCTCTTCGCCCTCTCGCGCAAAGCCGTTGACAACGAACCCCTCAAAATGTTCCTCAGCCTTTCCGACCTCAACCGTTCGCGCAAAGCGCCGCTCACTCCCGCCGCCGCAGAACGGCTGATCAAGGAATGGAAAGTCCTGGGTGCCCAGTACTCTTCCTTCACAGAAATGTCCGAGCTGAGCGAGAAGTCGATACTCCAGTACCTCAACTCCGCCACGGCCATCAGCAACATTGGCGACGTCCAGCTCCGCGCCGATGCCACCGGCGCTTTCCAGTCGCTCTTCGCGATCGCGCAAATCCTCAATCGCAACCAGCTCCTCACCACATCGCTCGACGCCACTCTCGAACCAGCCCTCACCCAAATCGCGGCGGCCAAAAATCCACGTGATCTTTTCGATGCTTCCAAAGCCTCCATCAAACACTTGCTTGTGTCCTGCGGCATTGAAGAAACGGCCGACCCTCAAGCCGCAATTCTTGGCTTGCTCGCCGGTGCATCAAAGCCCAAGGATGAAGATACACACCGCGTCATCGTCGCCGAGATGCAAAAAATCTTCGACGCTCAGCGCCTTGTCTCGCTCAAAACGATTTTCGATATCGATGAAAATCTGGCCGCCCCTTCCAACGGTGGCAAAATCAATGTCGCTCTAGTCAACCGTCTCAGTGCCCGCATCATCGATCAGCAACCTCCCCGTTCCGCCCTCTCGGGTGCCGAACGCAACGCGATGGCCTTCGGCTACTGGGTCGACAAACACATCGAAAATGAGCGCAAAATCAACTTCCGCGCCATCCTCGACAAGTCAGGCGCGGACCCCGTCAAACTCAAGGAGGCCCGCGGTCAACTCGCCGGCTTCCTTCGCGATACCCTCGTCGGCCTCGCCTACATTCATTACGCCCCTCCCGGCGCACAGATTCTCTTCACCAATCCTCACTTCGTCCGCAGCCACGATTTCCTCGGGGTACAGGGCACCAATCAGAGTTGGCGCAGCACGGAAGTCTTCGGTACAGGCTGGCCTTCTTCGGCCGGCGGACGTCTCGTTGGCTCCCTCGTCAGCCTGCCTTATGCACTCGCCGAAGCGGAGCAAAACTTCCTCATTCCAACCCGCGAACAGGCGCTCATCTGGGGCGACCTCGTTCCTCAAATGATCCTCTCCGCCAAAGTTCCCCGTTACTGGCGAGTTACTCCCGCTCAACTTCATTTCACCAGCCTCCACTACCGTGCGGGAGAGTCGCTACTGGCCCAATCCGCCGTCGACGAAAAACTCCGCGCCCGCGTGATCTCCGCGCTCATGCGTTTTGCGCCTCCCGCCCGCGCAGAAGCCGTCAATGCTCATCTCGAAGCTGGCCGGGTCACCGACGCCCTCGCCCTCGTCACTCCCTCTGAAGCCTTCAACCTCACCGCAGTTCTGGCCTCTTCCGGCCAGGCTGACGACTCTTCTCCTTTGATCGCTGAAATCCAGCGCCTCAAGCTGGCTCACCCGCAAGAGTTGAGCGCCGCCAGTATCTCCCAGGCCTTTGGCACTCCCAAGCCCACTCTCGCCAATTCCTACCAGCCCCAGTTACTCAGCCTCCGCACCTTCCCCACTCTCATGGGCTACTCCAGCCGCATCCTCGCCGAGAGTTGGGAATCTTCCAACATTTACTTTGCCTCGCTTGCCGACGAACTCGGCACGAAGCCTTCGGAACTCAATCTTCAGATTCCGCTCTGGACCAAACTCACGGTAGAAAAAATCTTTGCCACCCATCTCGAAGATTGGCCCGCCCTCTTGCGCAGCCTTCGTCTGGTTGGCCAGGAAATGCGACAATCGTCCAAGTCAACTCAACAAGGGAGCAACTAACCGGCAATGCGCAAGTTCATATTACTTCTTCTCGCTGCAGCCGCCCTGCTAGGCATCACGCTGTATGCGCAGGACGCGATCTTTCGCGTCAAAGTCGACATGGTCGTCCTCAGCTTCACCGTCACCGACTCTAAGGGCAAATACGTCAATGGTCTGAAGCACTCAGATTTCCGCGTACTCGAAGACGGCATCATCCAGAAGCTGGTCACCTTTGCCGAAGGCAATCGTCCCCCCATCCAGATCATGGACGACGGCAGCACCAAGCCCCTCTCCATCTCGGATAACACGGCCAAAGAAGCCGACCTCAAAGGCCCTTCCGACGCCTTCGTAGGCACCAACGTCTTCGTCCTATTCGACACCTCGAACTACATGTACCGTAGCTTCGTCTATGCCTCCGACGCCATCGCCGATTTTGTCCGCGGTCTGGACAAGGCAGACTCGGTCGCCGTCTTCACTTTCTCCCGCAACCTCACCCGCGCCGCCGACCTCACTCGTGATCGCAACTTCGCCATCGCCGGCCTTCGCAAAGCGGTAGCCGGTGACGACTCCGCTCTCTACAACGGTCTCCTGCTCACCCTTCGCGATGCCGCCAAAGTCCCGGGCCGCAAAGTAGTCATCGTCTTCTCGAATGGCCCTGACAACGGCTCGATGGTCGCCCCCGACGATGTCCGTGCCGTGGCCGAGGACGAAGGCATTCCCATCTACGTGATCTCCACCGCCGAAGTCAACAAAGACCCGATCTCCTCCGGTGTTTTCCGCCGCATAGCCGGCCGCACCGGTGGCAAGGCCTACTTCGCCAAGACCTGGCAGAAGCAGGTCGAAGCCTTCGAATCCATCCGCGAAGATCTTGGCAACAGTTACACCATCACTTACTATCCGCACACTAATCCAAACGAAGGCTTCCGCAAGATCTTCGTCGAGATCAAATCCGACACCGGCAAAAAACTCCGCGTCCGCGCCCGTCCAGGATACAGACCGCGCACCAGTTAGCGAACCACCGCCTCAAGCTGCAAGCGCACAACGCCATTCTCATGCAACTCTACGCGTCGGCCGTTGCCGGCGCGTAGAGCGTTTAGCCCTCTTGCCAATCACCGCCAACTACAGCCACCACATGCCAGGCACCTGGCGCGAGCGTCTCAATCGAATACCGTCCCTCAGCCTCGCTAAAAACACTACGCATCCTCCTCGCCTCGCGGCGGGCGCGGCCTCTATCGGTTCCCGCCACGCCATCACTACAACTCCTTCCGCAGGTTTTGTACCCTGCCGCCCCGCGTCCACCTGTAATGCAAAGGGGTCCATTTCAAGGCCGTTGTAATTCAATCGCCGCAACACCCAACCCTTCGGCAATCCACTCAGGTTCAACATGAGCGGCTCGGCGAATACTCCATCGATCGCCACACCTGCCTCGCTATCCACCACATGGCTCTGATCCGAAGAGAAATTAAAACGCCGCGTCGGTGCCAGGCTGACAGTGAATGTGGGCTTCTCTTTGGTCCAGAGCGGATCCCCATCCACCGTCTTATCCCCAAAACTTGCAACCCGGAACCGCGCCTTCAACCCGCCCTCCAGCCGCACTTCAAGATCGCTTACATCCTCATCCATCACCCGCTCCATCACGGCTTGATAGCGCTGCGCCATATCCTTGCCTTCGGTGAAAAAAGTCAAGCCAAACTTCCCTTCCGGTACATTCTCCACTTCGAACCTGCCTGGGCCCGCCAGCAATCCGATCATCCTGTACGTTACGGCATCATGTCCGGTGCTCGTCGTACTCGCAACGCGCACCTTTCCTGTGGCACCATCAACCTTCACCTCCCCACGAATCCGAAATCGCTTCTCTTTTCGCAACCGGAAGTCGAAGTAATCAAGCTGCACCCCGTTTTCCACCTTCACCCGGCGCCCACCGGCAAACTCGCTCACTCCAGGAAAATACAACGCCGGATAGCTCATTTCCCTGGCAGCGTCCTTCTTCCAGCCCTCCACAACCTTCGGAGTCAAGCTCGACTCCACCTGGATTTTATACTCGTCCGTCGGCAGTGCGCGAATCTGGAATCGCCCCTCCGCATCACTCTTCCTCCTGCGCTCTGCAGTCCATGTCTCGGCACCGGCATATTCCATCCGCCGGTGCGCCACCACCGTCATCCCTATGATCGGCTGATCGGTTTACTGATCGATCAATTTTCCGCCCATCACCCCCTCGGCATCCATCTTCACCACCACGCCGATCTTGTCGCCGCTCAGCGTATGCCGTAACGCTGCGGGCCCCATCCCGCTCTAGCTAAAAATGAAACTGCACACCCTCCACCGCCTCCTAGCGGAATCCCCCATCCTCCCCGGTCACCGTCGAGTTCCCTTTTGCATTGTCCGAATTCAGCGGCCCCTTCCCATCCGGAGCCTTTTCATATCGAATCCCCACCGTTGCCTTGCTCAACAACCCCGCACCGTCCGTCCCGACCACCATCCCTTCGATAAAGGCAGTCTTCTGCGCCAGCACAAGTAACATGAGTATGTTCATGCCGATAAGTGTAGCCGATTCGCTGTATCATCAAAAGCGTCATGCTACCCCAGCAAAGAACTCCTCGTCGCCTATTCCGGCTCGCGCGAAGCTCACGTCTGCCCCTCTGGCCGCGTGGAGCCCATCCGCTCCAGCGAAGAGGGCTTCACCTCGTCCCACCTTTAGATTATGCTCGACACCCCCATCGACGACCGCGATGCCGACATCACAGATACCGTCAGTGGCGTTCTCAGCGTAACGGCTCGCAGCGCACGGTTCGTGTGCTTGCCAAAGTGCCGGAGGCCAAGAAATTGATCGTGCGTACCCGCTCCGGCTATGTCGTCGGCTCGCATTCGCCGTCATTCTCACGCTTGCCTACTCCACCTTCGTACTCGTAGACGCCTGGATTTTTCAGGATTGTGAGAGCGGCGATTTCGCCCTGGTCTACGCTGCGCAGCGGCCTCGGCCATATCTCCGGCACTGCCCTTCCTGGCTAAATTGGCACCATAGAAATTTCCGGGCATCGCGATATGTTTTTTTTCGCCCTTTGCAAAAGATCCGGAAAGCAGACATCATTACCCTCACCACGCTATCCGGTCAATTCCGCTATCGCGTGGTATCCACCAGAATCGTGGCATCTCTCGCGATTGACGTGCTCGAATCCGCCAAAGACGACGTACTTACTCTGGTAACTTGCTACCCGCTCTACTTACTCGGCCCCGCCCCCGATCGCTTCATTGTTCGCGCCGAACGGCTAAGTGAATCACACCGCCGCAGGTTCCGCGTAAGCGATCTTCACAATTTGTTTGGCGATATTCTCGGGCGAAAGTACAAAATCGATACACCCGCTCTCAATCGCAGTCTCAGGCATATCTGGCTGCAAGGCTGTATCGAGCTTCTGCGCGATCGTAATGCCTCCAACTTCCTTAATGCCGCACAACGCCGCTGCCCCATCCCCGTCATACCCGGAAACAATCACCGCAATCAGCTTGCCGCTCCAGTTCTCCGTCAAAGACCGCAGAAAAATCGTAATGACGTCCGGCCATCCCCGTGGCTTCGAAATCGGCATCAGCCGGAATTCGCCATCGATCACATGCAAATCACGCTGCTCCGGAATGATATAGACATGGTTGGGTTCGATCAGTAGTTTTTCCGTGATCAGTTCCACGGGCATCGTAGTGGAGTTTGGGAGTATTTCGTGCAATCGCGTGGCAACCGTCCTCAGATGATTCACGATGACAATCGCCACTCCCATATCGGCGGGAAGATTCCGCAGCAAGCGGATATAGGCGTCCAGCCCCCCAGCCGAGCCACCCACGCAAACCACGGGAAAATCGCCTGAAACTTTTTTGGATTCCATAAATTCTCACCCTTCTCCGATTCTTCGAGCAATAGCTCGCAGCGTAACCTTCCTCAC
>JBKJSR010000313.1:0-7197 GCA_046594355.1 Bryobacter sp. | reverse complement strand
TCCCGGCAGAATTCCGCCCGTGTCTTTCCGCTCACCCGATACTCCGCCGCTACCCCGATCCCAACGTACGCTGTCTGTCCTAGCTTCATTCATCCAGACAATCACGAATATTTGATTTTGGGAAGATGGGATGCTCGTACGCATACGATCAACGCTGTCCTGCGGACCTACATAGAAGCGCAGAAGCCCTGAGTTGAAGCTGGCTCGGAGGCGGGCAACACCATGCCGATGGCAATAGCGCTGGTGTGGGCCGGGGTGCCCTTACTTTCGTAGCGCGGCGGCAATTGCCTTTTCGGCGAGGGGTTCCATGATGGCGTAGCCGGCCGGGTTGGGATGAAGACCGTCTTCGGTGATTTCCTTTTTGAGCATCTTCGCATCGTCGATCATCGCCGAATAATAGTCGAGATAGACAAGCTTGTTCTTCTTGCAATAGGCTTCGATCCATTGGTTGAGGGCGATGATTTTTTCGGGCTGACGGCGAGCGGTTTGCGGCCGGTGATAATCGCAGACCGGCATAACACTGGACATCACAACGCGGATGCCGTTCGCCTTGGCGAGTTGGGCCATGGATTCGAGATTGCCCTCGATCTGTTCGAGAGTCATCGGGCCGGTGTTGCCTGCAAGGTCATTGGTGCCAGCAAGAATTACAACCACCTTTGCGCCGAGGTCTATGACGTCCGGACGGAAGCGGAGCAACATCTGGGGAGTGGTCTGGCCGCTGATGCCACGGTTGACGTATGGGAGATCGGGCCAGAATTTGCCGCCACGGCGGCCCCAGGCGTCGGTGATCGAATCGCCCATAAATACTACGCGCTTTTCGCCCGATGCGGCTGGGGCGAGTTTGGCATTGTCCGCGCTGTAGCGGGTGAGATTGGGCCAGTCCAGCAGCGTTTTTTGAGCGCGGGTCAGGTCGGCCTGCAACTTGATTGGGTCGGTGCTTTCCTGGGCGAAGGCGAGCGCCGCGATCAGCGCAAGCAGTGTAATTCGGATCATTTTTCCAGCTTCTTTCTGATTCCATCCAGAGTGACTTTGGCTTCGGCGGCAACGCCTTCGAAGACGGGTTTGAACATCAGATCCGGATCCATCCTCACACCATATACTGCCACAGGACCGAGGCGCTTTAAAAGGAGGCTGGGAGTGCCACCAGCGAGCAGCTTCTCTTCAAAGCCGGACCAATCGATATCCTCACCCCAGAAGCCGATTGCGTCCGTGCGCAAAGGCTCGCTTGCCTCGGGCTCGGGTGCGAAATCCATCAGCTCGTCTTGTAAGCCGCCGCGGAGGCGAACGAGAATCATGGGGTCGCGCTCGACTTCGAGCCCCAAGACGCGGAGGACCGCAAGGGCGTGTTTACAGGGGCGCATCCAGTCTGGACAATTGCAGCCGGTCTTGAGCTCCTTGTATGGTTCGGGCATTAAATTAATGCCGGCGAGGTCGAAGGCCTGCAAGACTTTCTTGCTCAACACGCCTTTGCGGAAATCGCGCAGGGTATCGGGAATCATCGACTTCCAGAGGGCTTCCCAGGTCAGACGCTCGACGGGAAGAAATTCGAGGACGACTTGATAGGGTGTTGGCCGCGAGCCCTGAACTTGGGCCTCCGCAGTGCCCACGCCGATTTCAAGGCCAATTACCGCGCCGGAATCGGCATAATGAAAGCCTTTGCCCTGCCGCTCCTTGCCGACCGGGTATTTGGCAACGAAATCGAGCCAGGTCTGGCCGATCATGGACGGGGGAGGAGGCGTGAAGGATTTGGAGCGCGGACTCATCAGTCTTCCCAGGCCTCGCGCGATAGAGAGAAGAGGTTTCGCAATTCCTGATTCGATAACTCGGTGAGCCAGACTTCGCCTGCTTCGACGACGCGCTCGGCGAGCTCACGCTTTTCTTCCACCATCTGATCGATGCGCTCCTCAAGGGTGCCCATGCAAATGAATTTGTGTACCTGAACGGACTTGTTTTGGCCGATGCGGAAGGCCCGGTCGGTGGCCTGATTTTCGACAGCGGGATTCCACCACCGGTCATAGTGAAAGACGTGGTTTGCGGCAACCAGATTGAGGCCGGTGCCACCGGCTTTGAGAGACAGAACGAAGAGGCTTGCGCCCTCCGGTTTTTCGAAATCGGCAATCATGCGCTCGCGTTCGAGCCGTGGAGTTCCGCCATGGAGGAAGGAGACCTTGGGGCCGAAAACTTTCTGGCAATGCAGCGAGATGATATCTCCCATTTCGGCGAACTGCGAAAAAATAAGCGCCTTCTCACCCGCTTCGAGGACCTCTTCGAGCATTTCGGTCAAGCGGCTCAGTTTACCGCTGCGCCCGGCAAGTTCATCACGTTCCTTGAGGATTTGCGCGGGGTGGTTGCAGACTTGCTTCAAGCGCGAAATGGTGGCGAGAATCAAGCCCCGGCGTTCCATTGCGGTGCGGTTTGCAAGATCGCCGAAGCAGCCACTGACGACGTCTTCGTAGAGCTTGGCCTGCTCGCGGGTGAGTTTGCAGTAGGTCTTCATCTCCATTTTTTCAGGCAGGTCGGAGATGATGGTTTTGTCGGTCTTGAGACGGCGCAGGATGAAAGGCGAAGTGAGGCCGCGCAACTGCTGGACGGCCTTGGCGTTGTGCTGATTCTGGATGGGTTTGAAGAAGCGGGCCTGAAAGTCGCGCGGCCCGCCAAGGAGGCCAGGGTTCAAGAATTCCATGAGCGAATAGAGATCGCCGACATGGTTTTCAACTGGGGTTCCGGTGAGGGCGACGCGATAGCCGCTGGCGATCTGGCGGGCAGCCCTCGCTTGCTTGGTTTCGAAATTCTTGATGTTCTGGGCTTCATCGAGAACGGCACCGTCCCAGTCGACGGTGGCAAGTGTGGCGGCATCGCGATGGACAAGACTATAACTGGTGACGACCAGATCATGTTGCACGGCGAGTGTTGCGAAGTTCGCGAGTTTAGCTCGTGCCGCGCCGTGGTGCACCATCAATTTGAGAGCCGGGAAGAACTTCATGGTTTCGCGTTCCCAGTTGCCAATGACGGAGGTGGGACAGAGGAGCAGGGTAGGCTTGCCGACGCCTTTTCGCGAGGCGAGGAGGGCGAGCAGTTGGAGAGATTTTCCGAGGCCCATGTCGTCGGCTAGACAGGCACCGAGTCCGAATCCGGTGACGAAGCTGAGCCACGAATAACCTCTGCGCTGGTAGGGCCGCATCTCGCCGAGCATGCCTTCGGGAAGGCTCAGTTCCTTGATTTCTCCGGGCTCCTGCAAGCGGCGCAGCAACTCTCCGATCCAGCCCTCGGTCTGAATTTCGCGGATGTCGAGGCCCATGCCGGCGTTGCCCATGCCGAGCACTTCGCGTATCGCCTCGCGTGCGGTGAGGACTCGCTTCTGTCCGCCTTTGAGGAACTTGACGGCGTCGCGAATGCTAACCGGATCGATGCGCATCCAGCGGCCACCGACTTGTTGCATCTCGCCGACGTGCCTGGACAATTCGGCGAGTTCCTGCATGGTGACGGGCTCGTCGCCGAGGAGAGCGGCCCAGTCGAGGCGGACCTTGCTCGACATGGCAGTGCGGGAATCCACTTCTTCGAGATCGGAGTGGAGCTTTCCCTTGACGGCAATTTTTACGCCATTGCCATCCTGCCACCAATCGGGGCGATCCACGCGGAAGCCCGCCTGTTCGAGTAACGGAGCGAAGCGCGACAGGAACTCGACGACTCGTTCGCCGGGGAGGGACAGGCCTTCGCCCTGGGCTTCGTCGAAGCTGACGAGAGACGGGAAGATCTGCGAAGCCTGCTCGAAATTGCGCCAGGCGGTCTCTGCGGCAAGAGAGCCGCCGCGAAGTTCCCTGTCTTCGATTCCACGCAACGCATATTGCGTGCCTTCTTCGAGCAGATCTTCGATAAAGGGAATGAGCACCCATCCCTCGCGGGAGCCGGGAGCGGGTTCGGCGATGCGGAAGGCGAGCCGATAGCCGCACAGGCTTTCCAGGTCGGTGCCACGCTGCCAAGCCTGGATGCCTACGTAGAAACGCTCGATGGTTCCTTTTTCGCCTTGGAGAACGGGGTTGGCATGGCTCAGCGCGGTTTGCCATTTGCTGTAGATCGTGGAGGCGGGGAAGCGTTGGCTGAGGGTGCCGGCGACTTTGCGGGCCTGGGCATCGAGGACCCAGCCGAGGGTCTGCTCGATCAATCTGCGGCGTTCCCAGCGTGGAGGTTTTTCAGCATCGAAGGTGAGAGCGCGGGCGGCATCGGGCATGCGTTCCACAAATTGTTCGAGGAGTTTTCTTTGCTCGCCGACAAAGCGTGGGGCCCAGCGGGCTTCAAAGCCTTCGCGGCTGCGCGTGAGGACAGGAAGGTATCCCCAATTTGCCATCAGATGTTGGGCGAAGAGAGTGCCGTGAGCCCAGTAGGGAATGCTGGGGCCGAGGCCTGTTTGTGGTTGCAGCCAGTCTGGCCAGAGGCGCCGCCAGGTTTCGATGCCAAGCTGGACGACTTGTGTTTCGCGGGCTACAAGCTCCCCGGATTCGTTTGGCACCCAAGCGTAAGCCTTATCGAGTTGCACTTTTCCGAGGCCGATTTTGGGCAGTAGACGGCGTAGTTCATCCGCATCGCCATCCGGCCAAAGAAACAGGCGCCCTTCAAGAGCGGAACATTGCAAACCCAACTCTAAATGGTAGCGCCGATGCCGCCTCTACGTCCGGTTTACGGTGAGATTGCTTTTTTCGTTTGGTGGAAGTTAGGGGAGGATTACGGCTTTGCCGGCCTCGAGGCGGCGCACGGTAGCAAGGGCCTCGTCGGCCTGGTCGAGCGTGAAGCGGTGCGTGACCTGGCGGGCGAACAAGTCGCGCCAACGAGTGGACCTGGCCAGGAAGTGGATCGCTTCGAGGACATGACGCGGTTCGAAGGCCCAGCTTCCCATCACGGTGAGTTGCTTTTTGGTGATGATATGCGGGTTGAATTCGACGTTGCCGGCATTGGCATACTGGCCAAGGACGAGGTACTTGCCGCCATCGCGGCAGAGCTCGAAGCCCTCTGGAACCGCGGAAGGATGGCCTACGCATTCGAGGACGACGTCGGCGCCAAACTCGCCTACGGCTGCACAGACGGCGATGCGGCGGGCCTCTGGAGTTTTGTGTACGTCGAGACTGACGACGGCATCGGCACCGAATTCGAGGGCCATCTTGAGGCGGTGTTCGGGGCCTCCGATGACGACGGTCTTGCCTGCGCCGGATTCGATTGCGACCGCAAGCGCGGCGAGTCCGACTGGTCCGGCACCCTGAACAACGACGGTGTCGCCCATCCCGATCTGGATTCTTTCGATGCCGTGGAGGGCAGTGTTGAGGGCGCAGCCGGCACCGACGATGGATTCGAAGGGAACCGAGTCCGGGAGTTTGAAGATGGAAGTGCCTGCGCGAAGGAGGATCCATTCGCTATAGCCGCCGCGCAGGTGCGGAGCCTCATCGCAGTTGTAGGAGATGCCGTACGCTTTGCGTTTCAAACAACGAGTGGGAGTCTTTTTGATGCGGCAGTAGTAGCATTCTCCGCAGACGATGCTGCTGGCCCAAACCACGCGGTCTCCAATGGCGAGAGCCTGGCCGGTCCAATCTCTGTCGAGGCCGACACCGAGTTTTGCGATGCGGCCCGCGCTCTCGTGTCCGAGGATGACGGGGAGGGGGATTGGCAATTCGCCTTTCCAGAGGTGAACGTCGGTGCCGCAGATGCCGGCCATCTCGACCCGCGCGAGCGCTTCGCCCGCAGCCAGGTTTTCATCGACTTCGAAGCTCCGAATTTCAAGAGGCTTCTGGTAACCGGTTAAGACCGCAACTTTCGACTTCAGCATTTCTCCATTGAAGCATTTGACTTGCGGCGGCGGCAGTTAGAGCGGCGAGAATTTTCGCAGCAATTCCCAACGGTCGAGCATCCAGTGCCATGCTGTATGAGCTGCGAGTGCCGAGAGGATGATTGTGCCGGGCCGCCTTGCTGCGACATAGCGGAACAGCAGCCAGGTTGCGGGAGCCAAGAGCGTGAGCACCAGCAACTGTCCGGCTTCGACGCCAAGATTGAAGGCGAGCAGCGAGGGAAGCACGTGGCGTCCGGCGAACTGCATGGATTCGCGCAACGCAAAGGAGAAGCCAAAGCCATGTATCAGTCCGAAGACCAGTGCCAGTGCCCAGCGCCGCTTCCATCCGCTGTCGCCGAGCAGATTTTCGAGTGCCATCAGAATGATGGAAACGGCGATCAGGAATTCGACCAGAGCAGGGAACCACAGAGCATCCGGGGCCATGCCGAAGGCGGACCCGATCAGCGTGACGGAATGGCCTAGCGCAAAGGCTGTTGCGGCACCGACCAGATCCCGTAAGCGTTGTAGGGGAATTACGAGGCAGAGCAGGAACAACAGGTGATCGGGACCGTCGAGGATATGCCAAAAGCCGAGCACCACAAAGCGTTGGAAGGCCTGCCACCAGCCGGGGTCTAACACGACCATTCCGGGATCTCCAAGCAAGTGGTAGACGCGATCTTGTCCGAAGCGTAGTACGGTCAAGACGCGTGCGCCGAGCTTTTCCATTCCCGGACGGATTGCGAAGCTGGATTGCTCCGAGGCAATTTCGGATTCGAGGAGGACATCGAGCCACAACTGATCCCAGACAACTTTGGCATCGTTCTTCAGACCTTCTCGCGAGATGCCGATTGAGGCCCCCGAAAACGAATCAAAGGAGCGATCCGATTGAATCGACAATCGCGTGGCGACAACGCGCGGATGCGGGAGAGTGCGATCATCCTCGCGCACGGAGATGGCGTTTCCGATCCAGGTGGTTGCGACTTCATTCAACTGGGGCGCGAGTTTTTCGGCATCGAGATAGCCACCGGGGAGTTCGGGATATTGGATATCGCGCATGGCCTTTAGCGGCACACGAACGGCGATTCGCATTTTGCCCGCGACTGGTTGCATCCAAAGCTGGACCGTCACATCGCGCGGAATTTCATGCCCAAGGGCCAAGAGCGCCAACACCGAAATTAGAGACAATATCCTGACAAACACAAGTGCTCTCTATCGTAAACCTACTTTTTAGCGGGCAGGGGCTGAAATGGAATCTGGAAGTGTCGGCTCTTTCTTCAGCAGAAGGCAAATAAAGCCGTTGCCGCGTCTTCAAATCCGATATGATGCTGCAAACAGGATCGGATTTGAAGACGCGGCAACGGCTTTATTTGCCTTCTGCAGAAGAA